>JANMDL010000911.1:0-3872 GCA_031376295.1 Chitinophagales bacterium | reverse complement strand
ATAAAACAAAAAAGGCATCTAACTTTCACCTTACGTTACCAAAAGTACAAAGTGAACTGGCTAATGCAATTTTAAAAGATCCTTATAAGTTTGATTTTTTAAGTCTTGGCGATAAATTTACCGAACGGGAACTGGAGCAGCAATTAGTGCATCATGTACAGGATTTTTTAATTGAGCTGGGGGCAGGCTTTGCATTTGTAGGGCGGCAGTATAAGCTTAGAGCCGGAAGAAAAGAGCATTACATTGACCTCCTTTTTTATCACCTGTACCTGCGCAGCTATGTTGTAATTGAATTAAAACTGGGAGAGTTTGAGCTGGAGCATACCGGCCAGATGAATGGTTATCTGAATATGGTAAATGCACAATTGCGGCAGCCGCACGACAATCCAACAATCGGCATCATACTTTGCAGCTCAAAAGATACAGTAGAGGTGGATTTTGCACTCAACAACATAGCCCATCCTATCGGGGTAAGTGATTATGCTTTCAGTAAATCGCTTCCAAGAAGCATGAGGGATAAACTGCCAGGAGCAAAGCAATTACAGGATGAAATAAAACGTTTCTGGAAAAGTAAAAAGGTAAAATAGCAGCATTACTGCTCAATAAAGATACAAAGCAGGTAACAAAATATTTACAATGGAAGCATTACAAAAAAAGTACGAAGCAATAAAAGAACAACTGCACCCCGATGTAAAAAAATTGCTGGAAGGCTGGAAGGCCCTGCAGGATAAATATGCTGCAGAAACATTTGCTTTTCCGGTAAGGGATAAAGTGGTGCAATTGCCGCTTACGTACACATCATTATCCGGCACCAAATTGCAAAAAGTAGTGCTGCCAAAGTTTAAAGATTGGGGCGACATCATCAAATGGCAGTTGCAGGAAAATGTGCCGGGCGAATTTCCTTATACAGCCGGGGTGTTTCCTCTGAAACGAGAAGGAGAGGATCCCACCCGTATGTTTGCAGGCGAGGGTGGCCCCGAACGCACCAACAGGCGCTTCCATTACGTAAGCCTGGGCCAGCCCGCAAAGCGCCTCAGTACCGCATTTGACAGCGTAACGCTGTATGGAGAAGACCCTGCGCATCGCCCCGATATTTACGGCAAAGTGGGTAACAGCGGCGTAAGTATTGCCACAGTGGATGATGCAAAAAAATTGTACAGCGGGTTCGACCTGTGTGATCCCAAAACATCGGTGAGCATGACCATCAACGGTCCTGCTCCAATCATTCTGGCTTTTTTTATGAATGCTGCTATTGATCAGCAATGCGAAAAATACATCATCGAAAATAATTTAAGAGAGCAGGTAAATGCCATCATCGAAAGCAAAGTTGCCGATGGCTCATTACCCCGCTATATGGGAGCAGATGGGAATACGGTGATGCCCGAAAAAGGATTGTTGTCTGGTGCTTTGCCCGAAGGAAATGATGGACTGGGGCTGCGCCTGCTTGGCCTCAGCGGCAGTGATGTGCTGCCTCCCGATGTGTATGCGCAAATAAAAGCAAAAGCATTGGCCACTGCAAGGGGAACCGTGCAGGCAGATATTTTAAAAGAAGACCAGGCACAGAATACCTGCATTTTCAGTACTGAGTTTGCATTAAAACTAATGGGTGATGTGCAGCAGTATTTTATTGATAATAAGGTGCGTAACTTTTACAGCGTAAGCATCAGCGGATACCACATTGCTGAGGCAGGTGCCAACCCGGTAACACAACTGGCTTTTACATTAAGCAATGGGTTTACCTATGTTGAGTATTACCTCAGCCGGGGAATGAATATTGATGATTTTGCTCCCAACCTCAGTTTCTTTTTCAGCAATGGAATGGATCCTGAGTACAGCGTGATAGGCCGTGTGGCCAGGCGTATATGGGCCAAAGCTTTGAAGTACAAATACAAGGCCAACGACCGCAGCCAGAAACTGAAATACCATATCCAAACCAGCGGCCGCAGCCTGCATGCACAGGAAATTGATTTTAACGATATACGCACCACATTGCAGGCACTCTATGCCATATACGACAATTGCAACAGCCTCCATACCAACGCTTACGATGAAGCCATTACCACACCCACAGAGGAAAGTGTACGCAGGGCAATGGCCATACAACTCATCATCAACAGGGAACTGGGTACTGCCAAAAACGAAAACCCAAACCAGGGCTCTTTTTTAATTGAAGAACTGACCGACCTGGTGGAAGAAGCGGTGCTGCTGGAATTTGACCGCATAACTGAAAGAGGTGGTGTGCTGGGTGCCATGGAGCGTATGTACCAGCGCAACAAAATACAGGAAGAAAGTTTGTACTACGAAACGCTTAAGCACACAGGCGAATATCCAATTGTAGGCGTAAATACCTTTTTAAATAAAAACGGCAGCCCGACGATATTGCCCACCGAAGTAATACGAAGCACTACAGAGGAAAAAGAACTACAGATAACCAACCTCGAGGCATTTTGTAAAAGGCATGGAAGCAAAACACCAGAAATGCTGAACATGCTCAAAACAATTGCTGTAAACAACGGCAATCTTTTTGAAGGGCTGATGGAAGCAGTAAAATACTGTTCGCTGGGCCAGATAACAAATGCATTGTACAAAGTAGGGGGGCAGTACAGGAGAAATATGTAGTAAATTAGCCAGGTTCAGCGGCTTAAGTTTAAGGGTAAACTTTGAGCTTTGAATCTGTGTGTAACAAATCAGCCAGGCAGCCAGGCAACTTTCCAGTTTTTATTCCATTTATCTTTAATGAAATTTTTTTTTAACTTGGTGATATTTAATGTGTTACGTAAGTTTTTTGCTGTATTGAACAATAATGAACAGTAACTGGTATTGGAGGTGGACAGTAATCAGGGGTATTCTTGGTCCACAATCAACAATATGGAGCATAAGCTGGCAACCCTTAACGCAGAAGAAGAAGCTGAATTTGTGAACGGGCTTAAAGAACATAACGAACAGGTATTTGCAAAAATGTACAGTAGGTTTTCCCCCGCACTCTATGGCACTATTTTAAACTGCGTAAAAGATACGGAGCTGGCCGAAAATCTTTTGCAGGATGTTTTTATGAAAGCATGGAACAATAGTAACCAGTATGATGCAGCCAAAGGCAGGCTTTTTGTATGGATGTACAGGATTGCCCGTAACATTTGTATCGATCATATCCGGTCAAAAAGGCACAGGATCAGCAAACTCTCTGTTTTAAATGGCGATGCTATTGAATCAGTAAAGCGAAGGGGCGAGGCAGGTTTTGTACCCGACCATATCGGGTTGAAGAAAATTGTAAACGGCCTGCGTCCCGAAGAAAGGGAATTGGTAGAGTTATTGTACTTCAGGGGATACACCCAGGCAGAGGTAGCCATCATAAAATCAATGCCAATAGGCACGGTTAAAACCCGTAGTGCAAGGGCAGTAAAAAATCTGCGTAAATTTTTTATGCGCAGCGAAGCGGCTGTAATATTGCGGCTTTCAATGTGTACTTAAAGTGGCTGGTTCATCCGCTGGTAGCTGGTTTTGCAAAGTTCCCTGCTGCCGGCCATTGTAATTACCTGCACCAGGTTATTGTCTGTTTTACGCAGGAATGTAATATCGCTTATAATGATTGGCGTTGCACTGTTAATGCTTCCGGTAATAGTATCGGCAGTTAATATAAACTGCAGGCTCACAGGATGGGGCAGGTTATTTACAAAGCGAAGGTCTTTATAACCATAAGCTACCGTAGCATCACTGCCGAGCGGTGTAAAGCGTTCTTCCTCGGTGTATATATCCATACTGTGTGCATACCGTTCATTAATTTTCAGCCCTGCTTTTATTGCCAGGTAATAAATAAGGCCGCTTAACTGGCAAAGCCCGCCACCGGTTTCTGCCACCAGTTTACCCCGCACAAT
>JANMDL010000870.1:0-3243 GCA_031376295.1 Chitinophagales bacterium | reverse complement strand
GTTGCAGTCGAACGGTATTGCATTTGAAGAAGGCAGTCACGATGAAGAAAGGATACTGGCAGCAGAAGAAGTGATGAAGAGCCCCGGCATACCTGAAAAAAATGCGTTGGTACAAAAAATAAGGGAGCAGGGCATACCGGTTATCAGCGAAATTGAACTGGCTTACCGCTTCAAAGGCAGCAGTAAGATTATTGCCATCACAGGCAGCAATGGTAAAACCACCACTACGGCTCTTATTTACCATATCTGTAAAACAGGCGGTATGGATTGTACGCTGGTGGGCAATATCGGTTACTCCTTTGCAAGGCAGGTGGCAGAAGCACCGTCAGCCTGGTATATAATCGAAATAAGTTCTTTTCAGTTAGATGATATAAAAACGTTCAGGCCGGATATTGCTGTATTAACAAATATTACAGAAGATCACTTAGACAGGTACGATTACCAGATGAGCAATTACGTAGACAGTAAATTCAGGATTGCCCTCAACCAGCAACCAGGAGATGTATTCATTTACTGTGCAGATGATGAAGTAACAGCAGCAAGTATAAATAACCATCCCATTAAATCAACTTTATTACCAATCACCATGAGCAAGCAACTGCCACAGGGCGCATACATCAGCAATGCAGCAATGCATATAAAATGGCGCACAGAAGAAATGACAATGAGCATAGACGATTTTAAATTAAAAGGTAAACACAACCAGTACAACAGTATGGCAGCAAGTTTGGCAGCTACGGCAGCAGAAATTAAAAAAGAATCTGTGAGAGAAGCATTAACCACCTTCCAGAGCCTGGAACACCGGATGGAACCGGTGATGACCATCAAGGGCGTGGATTTTATCAACGACAGCAAGGCAACCAATATCAACAGCACCTGGTATGCATTAGAAAGTATGGAAAAACCAACCATATTGATTCTGGGTGGAGTGGATAAAGGCAATGATTATTCTTTACTGGAAGAAATGGTAAAGGAAAAAGTAAAAGCCATTGTTTGCCTTGGAACAGATAACGGCAAAATTCACGACGCATTTGGTAATACAGTAGCGCTGATAACAGATGCAGTAACGGCAAAAGAAGCAGTACAGGCAGCTTTTCATTTTGCTGCAAAGGGAGATGTGGTATTGCTCAGCCCGGCCTGTGCAAGTTTTGATTTGTTTAAAAATTATGAAGACAGGGGCATTCAATTTAAACAGGCAGTAAAAGATTTGTAAATAAAACATCCTGTGTTTAATAAGCAGGATACATAAATGGCAGAAACAGATAACATAACGCAATTTTTTAACTCGCCCTTCAAAACGCTTGGAGGTGTAAACCTGGTACAGCGTACCCGGGGCGACCGTGTTATCTGGAGCATCGTAATACTGCTTACACTCATCAGCCTGCTGGTGGTGTACAGCAGTACCGGCTCGCTGGCTTACAGGTACAGCAAGAGTAATGAAAGCTTTTTGTTTAAGCAGATAGCATTCAGCATACTTGGGGTGATACTGATTTACTTTTTTCACAGGGTGAACTATACTTTTTACATGCGGTTTTCAAAAATCGTGTTTTTAATTTCTATTCCCCTGCTGATATACACGTATTTTTTTGGCACCACACTGAATGAAGGCAGCCGCTGGATAAAGCTGCCCATCATCAACATGACCTTTCAAACATCCGATTTTGCAAAACTGGCATTGTTCATTTTCCTGAGCAGGCAGCTCAGTGTAAAACGGAATGTGATTAAGGATTTCAAAAAAGGATTCCTGCCGGTTATTGCACCGGTGGCGATTATTTGTATGCTGATAATGCCGGCCAACCTGTCAACGGCCATACTGGTAGGCTCTACCAGCCTGATGCTGATGTTTATAGGCAGGGTAAGCACAAAGCATATTTTATTAACCATTGGTTTGGCAATGCTGCCCATAATAATGTTGCTGTCGGTTGCCGTTGTGTATTACGATAAAACTGAACACAAAGCAAAAGATTTGCCGGCGGTATTTTCGGCAGGGCGCATGCCCACCTGGATCAGCCGTTTACAAATGTTTATCTACAGCAAAAAAGAAACTGACAGCGATAAACTGTACCAGGTAAACCAGGCCAAGATAGCCATAGCCAATGGAGGTTTTGTGGGTCGTGGACCAGGCAACAGCCAGGCAAGAAATTTTCTGCCGCATTCATACAGCGATTTTATTTATGCCATCATACTGGAAGAGTACGGTTTGCTGGGAGGGGCATTTATGATATTTATCTACCTGGTTTTTTTGTACAGGTGTATCCGTGTATACCAGAAATGCCCCGGGGCATTTGGTGCATTCCTGGCGCTGGCACTCAGTTTTATGCTGGTGGTGCAGGCGATAGCTAATATGGGCGTTAATGTAAACCTGTTCCCTAACACAGGTGTTACATTGCCCTTAGTAAGTATGGGTGGCAGCAGTTTTCTTTTTACCTGTATCTCCATCGGCATCATATTAAGTGTGGCAAGAAATGTGGAGAAACTGGAAGGGGAATCGCTGGCAGCCAAAAAGAATACAGCGGCAGCATAAATAAAGTAGTGAGCAAAAGATGACAGAGGCAACAACAAGAGGTAAAGGAAATTTTTCCGCAGGCGATGCGGGTGGGCAATTGCGCATCATCATTGCAGGTGGGGGCACGGGAGGTCATATTTTTCCGGCCATCGCCATTGCCAATGCCATCAAAAAAATGCAGCCACAGGCAGATATTTTATTTGTGGGTGCAAAAGGTAAAATGGAGATGGAAAAAGTGCCGCAGGCGGGTTACAGCATTGAGGGGTTGGATATTGCGGGGTTCAACAGAAGTTCATTGATAAAAAATATCGGATTACCGTTTAAACTCATCAAAAGCTTTTTGCAGGTGCGCAGCATCATCAAAAGATTTAAGCCGGCAGCGGTGATTGGTGTAGGTGGTTATTCCAGCTTTCCTGTGTTAAAAACAGCTCAGCAAAAAGGAATCCCCACATTTATACATGAGAGCAATTCTTTTGCCGGTAAGAGTAATATACTGCTGGGTAAAAAAGCGACAAGGATATTTGTGGCTTCTGACGGGATGGGTAAATTTTTTCCTGCTGCAAATATTGTGGTGACGGGTAACCCGGTACGTTCGGCCATATCGCAAAGCAGGGTAACAAGAGAAGAAGGGATTCGCTTCTTCGGGCTTGATCCGCAGAAGAAAACGGTATTGTCTGTTGGTGGCAGCCTTGGAGCAAAAAGCATCAATGAAGCATTGGATGCACAATTGGAGCAGT
>JANMDL010000838.1:0-1776 GCA_031376295.1 Chitinophagales bacterium | reverse complement strand
ATTAAGGGTTTTTTTTTTTTTAGAGTCTTGCTTTTTTTGTTAATAATCAGTTGTGTAAAGAAGTGCAAAAGTACCGGACGGCGGGTTGTTTTCAAAAAAAAAGAAAATAAAGCACCTGTTAATCATAAATAAAAGAGTGCATTTAAAATTGGCTATAGCCGTCAGCCGTGATCAATACCCCCACTGACCACAACCAGAACGAGATTCGACAATTTTTAATGCACCCAAATACAAGTCCGGTATTTTTCGTATTTTCATATTTGTAAAGGTGAAAAATGATTACAGATATCTCCCAATTAGACATAAAAGTTACGTACACGTATGCCGATTATCTTAGCTGGCAGTTGAAGGAAATGGTAGAGCTGATAAAAGGTAAGCTGTATGTTCTGTCACCCGCCCCGGCTGAAAGACATCAGCGGCTTGTAACCAATCTTACTATTGAAATAGGCAGTTGGTTTAAGGGTAAACACTGCTCTGTTTATGTTGCTCCTTTTGATGTAAGGCTTGTTAAACCTGGTGCTACAGATGCAGAAGTTTTTACAGTTGTACAGCCTGATGTTTGTGTAATATGCGATAAAAGCAAAATTGATGAAAGGGGTTGTGCTGGTGCGCCCGACTGGATTATTGAAATACTTTCTCCAGCATCTTCAAAAAAAGACCTGAATGAAAAATTTAACCTGTATGAAGAGAATGGTGTAAAAGAATACTGGGTTGTTTTTCCTGACAGTAATGTACTTAACCAGTATGTGCTTACGGCTGGTGTATATGAGTGCAGGAGTTCTTTCAGCCGGAGTGAAAAAATTCGTCCTGCAACCTTTCCTGATATGCTGATTGATTTGAAAGATATATTCTAAAAAATTACGTCAAACTTCTCCCCCAAACTTTGTAAATCGGCCACTACTGCGGGTAACAGGGGTATACCCTGCTGCATACGTTCAATCTCCATCTCTCTTTCCGGTTCTCCCGGGATAATTACTTTTTTTGCTCCTGCAACTGTTTGTGCACTGCTGAATCGTTCAATCCATTTGTCCATATTTTTTTTAAATTCATCTGCTGTTCTAAAGGCATCTATGCGCATGGCGCCAAAAAAATGCCCGATGCCTTCTCCCGGCATATCAACCGGCATGGGTACATAAGCAGGAAATGGTGGTACCCAGGGGCCGTAATTGGCTCCACTTAGTATGGCAGAAAAAATATCGACTATTGAGCCGAGCATGTATCCTTTATGGCTGCCATGTTCCTTGTCGCCACCCAATGGTAATAAAGCCCCTCCGTTTTTCACCTCGCTGGCATCGGTGCTGGGCAATCCTTCCTTTGTTTGCACCCATCCTGTGGGAGCCTCCTGGTTTTTGCGTTGCAGCATTTCTAATTTTCCATTGGCGGCTGTGGTAGTGGCAAAGTCGGCCACAAAGGGTTGCTGGTTACCAGCTGGTATGGCTACAGCAATGGGGTTGGTGCCTAAAAGGCGCTCTGCGGCAAAAGTTGGTGCCACCAGGGGAGAAGCATTGGTCATAGCAATACCAATCATATCATGCGGCAGGGCCATCATAGCATGATAACCGGCAATGCCAAAATGATTGCTGTTTTTTACACTCACCCAGCCAGTGCCTGCATTTTTTGCCTTGCTAATGGCTATTTGCATGGCTGCGGGGGCTACTACCAGTCCCAGCCCGCTGTCTCCATCTACTACAGCCGTGGATGGTGTTTCATGTACTGTTTTTATTTCCGGGGCAGCGTTAATCCTTTTTACCTCCCACAGGCGTATGTAACCACTCA
>JANMDL010000822.1:0-1831 GCA_031376295.1 Chitinophagales bacterium | reverse complement strand
CAATCGTTTAAATATTAATTAATTATATGGAGAATATTTTATGAAATTAGCTTATTGGATGTATGCAGGACCTGCACATATAGGGACTTTACGTGTTGCCACTTCTTTTAAAAATGTGCATGCAATCATGCACGCACCCTTAGGAGATGATTATTTTAATGTAATGCGTTCTATGCTAGAACGTGAACGTGATTTTACTCCGGTAACAACGAGTATCGTTGATCGTCATGTTTTAGCAAGAGGTTCACAAGAAAAAGTTGTGGAAAATATTACTAGAAAAGATAAAGAAGAATTACCAGATTTAATTTTATTAACACCGACTTGTACTTCTAGTATATTACAGGAAGATTTACAAAATTTTGTTGATCGTGCAGCAATGGAATCAAAATCCGATGTTCTATTAGCAGATGTAAATCATTATCGTGTAAATGAATTACAGGCAGCAGATAGAACATTAGAACAAATTGTTCGTTTTTATATTGAAAAAGCAAAAAAACAAAATAATCTTTCTACCACTAAAACTATAAAGCCATCTGTTAATATTTTAGGTATGTTTACTTTAGGTTTTCATAATCAACATGATTGCCGAGAATTAAAAATTCTTTTAAATCAGTTAGGTATTACAGTAAATGAAGTGATTCCGGAAGGAGGGTCAGTTTTAAATTTAAAAAATTTACCAAAAGCTTGGTTTAATATTGTACCTTATCGTGAGGTGGGCCTAATGACAGCGGTTTATTTGGAAAAAGAGTTTCAAATGCCTTATGTGGATATTACTCCAATGGGAATTGTACAAACAGAAAGTTTTATACGTCAAATTGCTAATGTTTTAAATTCTCTTGAGAAAACTAATTCTTATAATTTTGATAAATATATTGACCAACAAACAATCTATGTTTCACAAGCTGCTTGGTTTGCGCGCTCTATAGATTGTCAAAATTTAACAAATAAAAAAGTCGTTGTTTTTGGAGATGCTACTCATGCTGTCGCCATGACAAAAATTTTAGTTCGTGAAATGGGTATTCGAGTAGCTTGTGCTGGAACGTATTGTCAGCATGATGCTGACTGGTTTAGAGAACAAGTGTGGGGTTTTTGCGATGAAGTTTTAATCACAGACGACCATACACAAGTAGGAGATATGATTGCTCGAATCGAACCTTCGGCCATTTTCGGCACTCAAATGGAAAGACATGTAGGCAAAAGATTGGATATTCCATGTGGTGTAATTTCAGCACCTGTTCATATTCAAAATTTTCCACTAGGTTATCGTCCGTTTTTAGGTTATGAAGGAACAAATCAAATAGCAGATTTAGTTTATAATTCTTTTACTTTAGGAATGGAGGATCACTTGCTAGAGATTTTTGGTGGACATGATTCTAAAGAAGTTATTACTAAATCTTTATCGTCAGATTCAGAATTAAATTGGACTATAGAAGCAACATCGGAATTAAATAGAATTCCGGGTTTTGTACGCGGAAAAGTAAAACGTAATACTGAAAAATTTGCTCGTCAAAATAAAATCATTACTATTTCTATTGATGTAATGTATGCTGCTAAAGAATCAGCTGGTGCATAAATGGGAAGAAGTAAACCGAAAAGAGATAATTTAAGTTCTCTCTTTTCTTCTTTGCGTTAATTCATAATATCTTATACTAAAGAAAGTAGTAAATACTTTGTTTACTACTTTCTTTAATATAAGATATTTTTTTTTTTTTCAAAAGTAAAACTTACAAAGCTAAAAAAGTATTCATTCATTTTAATAATTAGAATAGAAAGATATACATAATTATGGAAGTTAATATTTTAGGTTTAACAGCTACAGCATTATTTATTA
>JANMDL010000806.1:0-15063 GCA_031376295.1 Chitinophagales bacterium | reverse complement strand
CGCTACCTGCAGGTGCAGATGCCTCGCCTGCGGCCATCGGCATGACAAGACAAAACGGTATGCTGCGTTTCGGTACTGTATGCATAACGTTGAAGTTACCACTCCACAACCAACACCCTGCCACGCCACGCAGCATTCTCCCCGGCTTGTCATGCTGACGAAGGAAGCATCTGCACTAACCCGCTACAGTCTGCTACCTGAAAGTGCAGATGCCTCGCTGCGCCATCGGCATGACAGGTTGGAAGGAATGCTGCTACCCGTTACCACTTCAACAACGTTGAAGCGGCCACCCTTCAACCAGCACCCTGCCCCGCAATCGCCATTCCCCTAGCTGTCATATGCCAACGGGGAGGCATCTGCACCAACACAGCATGCAGAACCCCGGCAATCGGAGTAAAAAGCCCGGACACCGGAGTTCAGAACCCGGACACCGGAGTTCGGAACTCCAAAATAGGAGTAAAAAACCTCAACGGCGGGGTTCAGCACCTCAACGGCCGGGTTAAAAACCCCGTCGGCCGAGTTCAGAACCTCAAAGGCGGAGTAAAAAACTCCGGCATCGGAGTTCGGAACCCCATTTTGCACTATTTGCAATAAAAAAGAGCACCTATGCAAAATAATTATCATACATATAAAAAAGTGCCACCCGGGGGCAGCACTTTTTACGCACAACTAAAGCTGGTTTTTCTATTCCATCTGTTTTTTACGGGTTTTGCCGGGAAAGCGGCCCGAAAGGTCCTGCGCAATGGAAGTAGCCCCCTGCACATTATTGGCCGCTGCCGCTTTAATATGGCCATAAATACCCAGGCCGGCCATATAACAATCGCTGCCAGCCATCATTGCCGTATCCTGCACGCTTTGGCAAAGCGGGGCCATCAGCTTTAAAATACTATCCAACTGGCGGGTAAGTGCCAGGTCGGCTGCTGCCTCGGGCAGGCTGATGTAGCTGGGCAGCATGGCCGTATCCTGCCCGGCATACTGCAGGGCTTTTTGCACAAAGGCCAGGGTTTTATCGCCCATTTTGGCCATGGCCTGCCTGTCTTTAGCCTCCAGGTTTTGCAGCGTGCCGCCCAGCAGGGTGGCTATTGCCTTTAAATGGGTTTCTACCTCGGCCACCACGGCATTGCTAAGGGTGGCGCTGATTAAATTTTGTTGCATGATTTTGCGTTTTAAAAATTAAAAAAAATTAATTAACGCTGCTAAAGTAAAATACCCGGCAATGCAAAATGGTAGAAATTTCTCCCGTTTTTGGTAGAAATTTCTACCATTTACATCAAACCATTACTGTAGTTTAGCGCAAAAATTAAGAGATGAGGTGGGATAGGTTTTCAAGAGATATCACAGAAAGTTATTATTTCATCCCCCTAATGTGGTTAATAGCATTAGCAGTAGTGATAATGGGTATTATGAAAAAAAGACAATTAGGCAATCTAAAATGGTTGGTTTATCAGGCAGGCGCGACACTTTTACAGGGATTTACTTACATTATAAATTATATTGATGATATATATGAGAACGATGCTAGCTGGCAAACCATTACGGCAGTAAGTGAATCCATTTTTTTACTGCTTGAGCTGGTTTTTTGTACCTTATTTATTAAAACCAGCATTACCAATAAATTATTTAAAAAAATAATAACTTTTTACACGGGATTAGTTGTAATTACAATACCAATCCTTTTTTTCAGTAATTCAATTGATAAGGACGCAGCTTTCCCATTATTTGTTATAGAAAACATCTGCCTTACCATCACTTGCTTATTGTATTTTATTGACCTTTTTCGCCAACCACCCACCCGCCACCTGCCGCAGGAGCCTGCCTTTTGGGCCATTAGCGGTATGCTGCTGCTGTTCAGTGTTGGCACACCACTTTTTTTGCTGATAAATACATTAGACTATAATTTTGCACTGAGCACAGTTTACATTATAAACCATATACTATACTGCCTTTTGTACCTCACTTATTTAAAAGCCATCCAATGCAGCCCAGCCAAGCTAAAATAGTAATACTTATTATTATTACTACCATATTTATACTGCTACTGGCAGTATTTGTAATAGCCCTTGTGTACAAATACAAAAAGCGGCAGCAGCGGTACGAGGAAGACCTGCTTACCGCCCGGCTGGAAATGCAGGAGCAAACCCTGCTGCACATAGCCAAGGAGCTGCACGATAATATTGCCAACCGCTTAACCCGCAGCAAGCTTACCCTTAATACCCTTACCTACCACCAGCCCGATGTAACTAAGAGCAATGTGGAGGGCTGTGTGGAAGATATTACCATTGTAATGAACGACCTGCGGGCCCTGGGCCAAAGCTTTGATGGAGATTACATTGCGGCCAATGGCCTGCTGGCCGCCCTGCGGCAGGAGGTTGAAAAAACAGCCAAAAGTGCCCTTATACCTGTTGCGCTTACTGCCAGCGGCGATATACCGCTGCTGAGCGATGCGGCCGAGCTGTTTATTTTTAGAATAGTGCAGGAGGCGGTGCAAAATATAGTAAAGCATGCCAGCGCCACCAGCATAACAGTGGAGGTGCAATGCAGCCAGGCCCTGCTTACCATTACCATTACCGATAATGGCAAAGGCCTGCCCGCCAAGCCGGCAAAGGGCATGGGCATTATTAACATGAAGCGCCGGGCAGCCCTTATTGGTGGCCAGTTTACCCTGCAGGCGGCACCGGGTGGTGGCACCATGGCAACATTAATTATTACAATTCAGCAATAAAAAAAAATATCTGTATGCTGCACACAACTATAAAAATAGCCCTGGCCGACGACCAGTTGATGCTTACCGAAGCCTTAGCTACCGTAATTAACGGCTTTGATAACTGCCAGGTGCTGTACACTGCTGCCAATGGCCGGGAACTGATAGAAAAAATAACAGCCGGGCCGCTGGAGCCTGATGTACTGATACTGGACCTTGCCATGCCCGTGATGGATGGCTACGATACTGCTGCCTGGCTGAAGGAGCACCGGCCTGCCATAAAAATACTGATGCTTACCATGAATGATACTGATACTGCCCTGGTAAGGCTGCTGAAGTTTGGCGTAAAAGGATTTGTAAAAAAAGATGCCCACCCCAATGAGCTGCGCCTGGCCATAAAAGATATGGCCGCCATGGGCTATTACTACAATACCGGCACCGCCAGCAAACTGGCCAACCTGGTGGCTAAAGATGAGGTGGATGATATACGGCTTAAAAAGATAGACTTTACTGACGAGGAAAAACTGTTGCTTAACTACTTTTGCTTAGATTTTACTTATAAGCAAATAGCCGAAAAAATGAACATGTCGCCCAGTATGGTAGATAAAATGAGGGGAGCGCTTTGCACCAGGTTGGCGTTGCGTACCAGGGTGGGCCTTGCCCTGTATGCCATTAAAAACGATATTGCCAGTTTGCCTAAGTAGTGCCTGCAGGGCTGGCATTACGCCAAGCCAGTTATACCTGCTAAGGAGCGTTACTCCCACTTACGCTTTGGCCTGTGCTGCAAGCCTAAACCACATACTGCCCCGCAAACAACACACTGCCCCCGTACTGCCCTGCTTACGAAGTAGAAGCAGCTAATTACTTTCTGTTTTTGAACCTCAAAGCCGGAGTTAAAAACCCAGGCATCCGGGTTAAGAACCCCATTTTTCACTTTTTGCATTTGCAAAAAACAATACCTGCAAAATAATTATATGATGCCGAAAAACTGATTCTTAAAAATATACCTTTTTTAATACAAGCTGTCGTTGGCGGCAGCCTGGGTGCATGGCCCCGCCAACGCTGTTGGGGGCAAGCTCCAGCACAAATACCAGCAACGGCAGAAAATTTACCTTTTTTGTCCGGTAGTTAAGTTTTGGCAGAAGGGCTTTCTGTTTTTGAACCTGTTTTTTTAGGTATTGCGTTCATTGCTTTTTATTAAGACATGGCAAAATTTTTGTATAAATGCTTGCGTGTAAAAGACAGTTTTTTTATATTTAAGCTTAAATCTTTTTAGTCATGATTAACGTTTACTATGGTTTCACACGTCAACTCATAGAGGTTATACATAACCAGTTAATAATTAAAGCTTTCAAAACCTTTCTGTTGTTTGTTTCTTTTTGCCTGGTAATGTATAATGGCCAGGCACAGGTGGGGGTAGGTACTAATGCACCCAACCCAACAGCCATACTTGATGTAAGCAGCAACGCTAAAGGGGTGCTGGTGCCACGGATGACACAGGCTCAGAAAAATGCCATTGTAAGTCCGGCACTGGGCTTATTGATTTTTCAGACAGATAATACCACCGGCTTTTACTATTACAACACCGGCTGGGTTTATATCAGCTCGGTTGGGCCACAGGGCCCGGCAGGCAAAAACACACTGGTAAAAACCACCTCTGAGCCGCCGGGTGCCAACTGTACCACTGGTGGTGTTAAGCTAGAATTTGGACTTGACAATAACAGTAATAATGTGCTGGACGCAGCAGAGATTGACGCTTCCCTTACAAAATATGTTTGTAATGGCTCCACATCAGGCAGTTTTAACCACTATATTGGTGAATTTTTTGGCGGTGGTGTAATTTTTCACTTATGGAAAGATGCGGCTGCCGCAGAGCACGGACTCATAGTAGCGCAGACTGCCATTACCGCTGGTGGGGCATGGAGCAATGTAACAACAACAGCAGTGGGTACTGCAAGCAGCAGATGGAATGGCCTGGCTAACTGCTCGGCTATAGTCAGCCAGCCAGCACACGTTCAAAGTGCTGCAGCACAATGCCTCGCATTTGTTTCTGGTGGTCAAACGGACTGGTACCTCCCCAGTTATGCAGAAATGAATTTGCTGTGGACCAATCTTTTCAATGTGAACAAAACACTGAGTACTATTGGTGGCGCTACCGAAGTACCCTTATTTACGTACTGGACAAGTACTGAAGATAACAATAGTCAGGCCATGGGTTTTGGCATGTTTACGGGAACTCCACAAGTATTTTCTAAATCAATTTCGCTGAGTATTATTGCCATCAGGTCGTTTTAAACTAAGAATATTTTATATCTCAGCCATCATCATTTACTTATAAGTGCGGGCAACTGCAACACAGGATGGCTGCCACACTTTTAACCATGCAGGTAACGTTACTCCGGCAAGTGACTATTGTTTTTTTTCAGTAATACAATAAGAGGTGATTTTTTCAATTTTATTATCAGCAGTAAATTCATACACATCGCAGGCCCATACAAAAGCAACCCTGGTACCCTCCTTTAAAAATTCGGCAGTACCATCAATAACAACCCGGTTGCCATCAGCAATAATATTACCGGTGGTAAATTTGGTTGAAATGGTGTTGAAATATGCAGCAACAGATTCGCAATTTTTTATTACTGCCTCTTTTCCTGTAAAGCTGTCTTCGCCCACAATCTTCCAAGTTATGTTGTCAGCTAAGTACGGGCAAGCAATCTCAAATTGACCACCCGAAAAGGCCATTGCGATTTGTTGTATAGTCAATGTCATAGTACAGATAAAGTTCTGAAATTATTTTCAATTTCACTGCTGTTTTCCGTGGATGTAAGCAGGTAAGCCGCTTCCCCCGGCATTTCCTATCTTTGCGCCACAATTTCGAGTATGTACTATATTTTTTTTCCGCTGTTGTACCTGTTGTCGCTGCTGCCATTTTTTATACTGTATGGCATTAGTGATGGCATTGCTTTTTTGCTGTACCATGTAATGAAATACAGGCGGCCGGTTGTAATGGGTAACCTTGCTATTGCTTTTCCTGAAAAAACGGAGGCAGAGCGGATCAAAATAGCCAAACAGTTTTACCGCTATTTTACTGATGCATTTATTGAGTCGCTCAAATTTATCTCCATCAGCAAAAAACAATTGGAGAAGCGCAGTACAGGTACTTTCGATATCATTAATGGCCTGCTGGAAAAGGGCAACAATGTTCACATTATGGCCGGCCACCAGTTCAACTGGGAGTATGCCAACCTGCTGTATTCCTTCAACCTTACAATACCTTTTGTGGGCATTTATATACCCATCAAAAACCAGGTGTTCAGTAAAATTTTCTACGATATCCGCAGCCGCTACGGCACCATACTCATCAGTGCTACCGATTTTAAAAACAAAATGCACGGAGTATTTGACAAGCAATACATGATGGCACTGGCTGCCGACCAAAACCCCGGCGATCCCACCAATGCTTACTGGATTAATTTTTTTGGCCGCCCCACACCCTTTGTAACCGGGCCGGAAAAGGGCGCCATTAAGTACAATACAGCCGTGGTATTTGTTGGGTTTAAAAAACTAAAACGGGGCCATTATCATTTTGAAACAACACTGATAGGCGAAAGCGGTGCCAATACCCAAAAAGGCGAACTCACCAAAAAATACCGGGATGTGCTGGAGCAAACCATCCGCCAGGATCCTGCCAATTACCTGTGGAGCCACCGCCGCTTTAAGTTTGAGTGGAAGCCTGAATACGGGGAAGTGCTGGGGTAGAAAATCATAATGAAATTTTGTTAGTCCACTTTCATAATTCAGTGCGCTTAAGTTAAAGGGGGTGTTGCTGCCGGTCAGCACGTGGCCTTCCGCAGGTTGGTCCGTCAGACCGAAGCAGTATCAAATAAGGCCGATTTATGAAAGAGATCAATTATTGTGCAAACCGTGGATTGCTCACCAATGTATTATCAGTAAGCGTATTCAAAAAAAGTATCAGGTTCGTTTTATCAGTATTCGTCATGGGGATGCCACCAGCTACCAATGGGTCGGTAGTGGGGCCGTTGGCCACACCTGTGCGGTAATGCTCCAGCACCTGGCCAATGGTGTAAAACCTGCCATCGTGTGTGTAAGGATAGGTGAGTGACGAATTGCGCAGCGTAGGCACTTTAAATTTTAATGAATCGCTGCGGTTGCCCGTAATAACCATGCGGCCAAAATCATTTAAAAAACTATTGATGGGCAAGCCGGTATTGCGGTAGCTAAAATCGGTAAACAATGGCTCCCTGTGGCAGCTTTCGCACTTAGCCTTAAAAAATGTATAGCCTGCCTGCTCGCTGCTGGTAAAGGTGCCCAGTCCTTTTTTTACCATATCATATTTTGAATCTGCAGAAATAATGCTGCCCATAAACTGTGCAAGCGCTTTTAGCAAGTGCTGGCTGTTGATGGTGCCATCTTCAAAAGCAGCGCTGAACATGCGTACATAGCCTGTATCTTTTTTCAGCTTTGCCAATACACTGTCTACATTTTCTGCCATTTCGTTGGGTGCTGTAAGTGGCGCCAGTGGCTGCACTTCAATATGGTTGATGCCGCCATCCCAGTGCAGCTCCTTCATCCAGGCAAGGTTAAACAGGCCGGGGGCATTGCGGGTGGTAAAGCTGTTATTAAAGCCATGGCTCAGGTCGTGGTCGTAAGTGGCAAAAGCGGCAAACTGCTGGTGGCAACTGGCACAGGGAAAATTGCCATCCTTGCTCAGGCGGCCATCGTAAAATAATTTTCTGCCGAGCTGAAAGCCCTCTTCTGTTAACGGGTTAGTGGCAAAAATATTAAAGGAAGGTGCCGGCCAGCCCGCAGGCAGTTCCAGCTTAAGAAAAGTGGGGTTGTAAGGCTGCTGCACCAGGCCACTGTCTTTTTTGCGGCAGGCTTCCTGCAAAAACACAGCGGCTGTTACAAAAACTATTAACAATATTATGGTTGCTCTTTTTTTCAGCGTTTAGTTATTTACTACATCCGTTAAGGTAAACATTTTACTGTAATTGGCAGCAATATTTGCAGCCAGTGTGCCCGGTGTGGTACATACAGGAGTTGTTGCAATCTTGATATCATTGGGTAGCAGCCACCATTTGTTTAGGTCGGCCTCAATTTTTAATTCGCTTATTTTGCCTTCTCTTACATCAAGCAGTTTGCCTGCAGGCATGTTAAGGCTGATGGTTTTAAGCACATTGTTAGCACCACTAAAACCACCTATATGGTACTCCACTTTGTTATTGGGTTGGGTAGATAGTGGTGATGTGGCTTCCATTTTTGCCATAATGTAGCCGCTGTTCCAGGTCCAGAACATGTCTTTTAATGGATCCAGTGCGCCGGTTTGTGCGCCGCTTACATTACGCATACTGTCAACACCCAGTGTAAAAATAATATTGCTGTAAGTGCCTGTTTTGGCTGCAAAGCTGATGGATTGAGAAGCAGCATCCGCCTGGTCAACCAAATGGTAACTTTCTTTTTCGGAATAAGCCATGCCCGAAAAGTTCACCGTTATATTGCTGATGTAATATTTGAATTTGTTTACGGTGTAAGTTTCTCCAAAGGGATTGGTATAAGCCGGACCGGCCAATGTAAGCGGTACTCCATTCACCATATTTTTAAGCGATATTTTTACGATGCCGGTTGTTGCTGCCGGGTCTGGGTTTTTGCCACAGCCAGCCAGTATAAGCAAAAAACCTGCTATAGTAAAAAACAATATTTTTTTATGCAGCATCACGTTAATTTAATTTTTTTTCGGCCTTCTTTGCGTTCACTGCCCTTTTTCTTGTTTTCAAGTCTTTTTTCTATTACTCCTTTTGGTATGCGGGTGGGTTTGCGCTTTTTTGGCACCACCAAAGCCTTTGCAACCAACAGATTCATTTTATGCCTCACCTGCTGCTTGTTGGCCAATTGAGTACGCTCCGTTTGGCTTTTTACCAGCAAAAACCCCTCCGAATTAATACGGGCAGCCAGTTTCTCCGTAATCAGCACTTTCTGCTCATCAGTAAACAGTTTTGACGCTGCCGGCAGCCAATAGCCCTCCACCATGGTTTCCACTTTGTTTACATTCTGGCCACCTTTGCCACCGCTGCGGGCTGTTTTAAACTTTATTTCTGCTGAAATATCCACCATCTACCCAAAATTACTGATAAAATAAACGAAATTGCAGCCGGGGAGGTTTAAAATAACCCCGATAATTTTACCAAACGCAAAAAATGATACATTTTTGCAGGTAAGCAACAGAGCGTTTAATGACCCACGGCATATATCATTCTTTAACGGAGCGCAAGCAGCAGGGGAAAAAATCCTTTGCAGTACTGGTAGACCCTGATAAGGTGAACGACCACAATATGGAGCAATTGGTATCACTATCAGTAGCGGCCGGTGTTGATTATTTTTTGGTGGGCGGCAGCCTTGTAATTTCTAATTATTTAGATGAATGTGTGCAGGCCATCAAGCAAAACTGCAGCATACCGGTAATTTTGTTTCCCGGCAGCCCCTCGCAGGTGAGTAAATATGCTGATGCGCTGCTGTACCTGAGCCTTATCAGCGGGCGCAATGCCGAGTTGCTTATTGGCCAGCATGTAATAAGTGCACCCGTGGTAAAGCAAAGCGGGCTGGAGATAATGAGTACCGGTTATATGGTGGTTGATGGCGGCGCACCTACCACCGTTTCGTATATATCCAATGCCACACCCATACCTGCCGATAAAAACGAAATAGCCATGTGTACTGCCATGGCAGGCGAAATGCTGGGTATGAAACTGATTTATATGGATGCCGGCAGCGGTGCCAAGCGCCCCATTACCGAGGGTATGATAGAGAAAGTAGCAAAAATCATAAATGTACCCCTCATTATTGGTGGTGGCATTATAGAACCCGAAAAAGCCTACCTCAATTGCAAAGCCGGTGCCGACGTTATAGTGGTGGGCAACGCCATTGAAAAGGATGCTTCGCTGATTAAAGAAATGGCTGCTGCGGTGCATAGTGTGCCGGTGGTAGCCGTGGGCGGTTGACGGAGGACTTTTCTTCGCCCCGCTGTATCTGCCACAATAACTTTTGACCTGAATAAACTAACCGGCAGGACACCGGGGAATTCATTTGTGCAGGATGGACGGCTTTAAACCGCTTCGGTCTACGGCATTATCGCCGCCGTTGTTGTGTCTTTTTGACCAATAACGATTCAAAATGATGATATGATGTACCCTCAAACAGTTGTTGGTGATAGCATGGCTGCATGGCCACCGGCACTTTAAAGCATAAAAAAACCCATCTGCCTGGGGCAAACGGGTCAATAATTTACTTGTTGTAAGCTTACATAGCTGCTGTAGCTTTTTTAGCGCAGCAGGATTTAGCCGTGGTAGTGCAGCATTTTTTTCCTTTTGCACATTTCTTCTTCTTCTTTTTACCTGTATCTGCCAAAGCTATACCTGTAAACATTAATGCCGCAGTGGCCAGTAATAATACTTTTTTCATAATTATAATTCTTTAATTTTTTTAATGAACGTAAAAATAACTCCAAAATTGCAGAATCCCAACTGCCCACTGTTAAAATTGGATGAATGGTTTTGTTACAAACTGGCAATTACGGTAACACCACCCTGTACCACCTGGTTCAGTTGCACATTCAATTTTGTGCCAACCGGCAGCAGCAAATCTACCCGGCTGCCAAATTTTATAAAACCCAGCTCCTCACCCTGCTTTACTTCCTGGCCTGTTTGCAGGTAGTTTACAATACGTTTGGCTACGGCCCCCGCAATCTGTTTTACCAATATTTCAGTACCATTTTTATTAATTACTACCGAATGGCGCTCATTTTCAGTAGATGATTTGGGGTTCCAGGCAACTAAGTATTTACCCTTGTGGTACTTATTGTACACCACTTTGCCCGATAGGGGGTTGCGGTTTACATGCACATTGGCCGGGCTCATAAATATGCTCACCTGCAGCCGCCTGTCTTTAAAATACTCTTCGTCCGTAGTTTCCTCTATCACCACCACTTTACCATCGGCCGGGGCTATTATCTGCCCATCGTTGATTGTAAGCCTGCGGTTGGGTATCCTGAAAAAGGATATTATAAACAGCAGAAAAATAAATGTAATAAGAAAAACCGACCAACTGAGCCATGGCAGCGAAGGGCTGAAATAAAAGAACAGAAAATTGATGGCTCCAAATACCAATGTACATATTGCAATGGTCTTATATCCTTCCCTGTGAATGGTCATTTTAAAAAATTGAACCGCAAATGTACAACAGAAAAACTTTTCAGCTATAATCAAAAGCAGGTTTCCTTTACCAGATCCTGTGGATATTAAGCTCAAACAAGCCGGAATTAATGAACAAATGCTGCCCAAAAGTGATTCCGGGTGATGCTTTACACCGCTGGTGGCACTATCAATAAAATTATGGATTTAACAACTGCTGTAACTGCGCAATAAAACCTTTCTTTATCTTTACGCTACAATGAAACGTATTTTCACAATTTTAATAGCCATTGCTGCATCTTTTCAGGCGCAGGCACAGGATGTAAAACAACTGCACGAAACTGCAAAAACCTTTATGCGGCAGGGCGATTTTACCAATGCCATTGTGGTACTTAACCGTGCCCTGCAAAAAGAACCGCAAAACCTGGCTGTTGCCAAAGACCTGGCTTTTTCGTATTCTTACCAGAACGATAACAACAAGGCACTGGATATAATAAAACCTTTGCTTGACAGGGAAGACAATGACGACCAATGCTTTCAGATAGCCGGTAACATATACAAGTCGCTGGAAATGCTGAAAGATTGTGAGAAAATGTACCGGAAGGGTATTAAAAAATTTCCGGACAGCGGCCCATTGTACAACGAGTTTGGAGAACTGCTTTGGGCACAAAAAGATTTCAGCGCCATTAAACAATGGGAAAAGGGCATCGAATCGGATCCCAATTATTCCGGCAATTACTACAATGCAAGCAAATACTATTACTTTAGTACAGATAAGATATGGAGTGTGCTGTACGGTGAAGTTTTTGTAAACATGGAGCCATCGGGCACCCGTACGCCTGAGATAAAAAATATATTACTGGAAGGGTACAAAAAAATGTTTGCCGATGCTGATATAACAAAGGGAGTGAAAAAAACTGGTTTTCAGACTGCTTTTTTACAAACCATGAGCAACCAGGCCATTGCGGTTGGCTATGGCATTAATGCAGAATCGCTAACCATGCTGCGCACCCGTTTTATACTGGAATGGGCTACCGGCAATAATACAAAATACCCCTTTAAACTGTTTGAGCTGCAGCAGCAATTACTGCAGGAAGGCATGTTTGATGCTTATAACCAGTGGATATTTGGTGCCGCCCAAAGCCTGCCTGCCTACCAAAACTGGGTAAATGCACATGCTTCCGAATATGGCGAATTCAACCGTTTTCAAAAAAGCAGGCTGTTTAAAATACCCGCAGGGCAGTATTACCAGTAAGTTAAAAAACTCAATGTTCAAACAACAGTTTTGTTTTTTGCCTATATTTGTCTCAAAATAATTAAAAAATGAAAAAAACAATCATTCCCATTGCGCTGCTTGCATTGGCTGCATCATGCTCTAATGCACCGGAAGCCGATAAGGCAGATACCAAAGACAAACAGGAAGTAAAAGCTGCTGATGGCACTTCTTTTACCGCAGACAGTACTTCAATGGTTACCTGGACGGGTACCAAGCCAACAGGCACGCATGCAGGAACTTTTAAACTGAAAGAGGGCAGCCTGACGGTTAAAGACAATAACCTTACTGGTGGCAGTTTTGTAATAGACATTACTTCACTTAACAATACCGACCTTGCCGGTGACGCTAAAAGCAAAGGTGACCTGGAAGGCCATCTTAAAAGCCCCGACTTTTTTGATGCTGCAAAATACCCCGGAGCTAAGTTTGAAATTACCGGTGTAGACGCATTCAAATATGACAGCCTTACTATGAAGGATGTGATAATAAAAGATGCTACCCATACCATTAAGGGTAATCTTACACTGAAAGACAGTACCAAAAACATTTCTTTCCCTGCAAAAGTTACAGTAACTGCCGATAAAGTAACTGCCACTGCCGATTTTAATATCGACAGAACGATGTGGGGTATGAATTACAAAGGCCCAAATAATCCGGCAGATTGGGTTATTAAAAAAGAAGTAAACCTGAAGCTCAGTATCAGCGCTTCAAAAAAATAAGTTATAATGGAAGAAAAAAAGCCGCCTGCTTAATTGCAGGTGGCTTTTTTATTTGTTTTATTTTACCTAATTTACCGGATAAATATTTTTTTATGGAAGAAAGGGACGAAAAGTTATGGCAGGCTGCTAAAAAAAGAGCGAATTTTCAGCGCAGTCTTGTTCTTTACGTTGTAGTAAATGCCTTTTTATGGTTTATCTGGTGGTTCAATCATCACGAAGACCGCCATGAAAGGCTGCCATGGCCTGTATGGGTAATGGTTGGCTGGGGGGTTGGCCTGATTTTTCAATACATGAATGCGTATGGTGGCAGCAAAACCGACCTGGTACAAAAAGAATACGACCGGCTGAAAAATAAAGAAGAAGGAAAGTAATACCCACAGGGGCAGCATATATTTTTGATATTTAATAACGATTGCATGATGGAACCAAAACGATTATTTGACTGCATTGCCATGGGGCTTGAAAAGAATCCGCTGGATGATATGCTGGCTGCCAAAGAAAATGGTAAATGGCGTGGATACAGCACGCAGGAGGTAAAATCCATTGTAGATAAATTAGCAGCAGGGTTGGTGGCCATGGGTACCAGTTGTGGTGATATGAGCCCCGAAGGAAGGGATAAAATAGCCATACTGTGCAAAAACAGGCCCGAATGGATTATGCTCGACCTGGCTGTGCAGCAAACTGGCGCCATCCTTACGCCCATTTACCCCACTATTAATGTAAACGAACTGGAGTTTATACTGAATGATGCACAGGTAAAAATGGTTTTTGTAAATGATGAGGATGTTTACCATAAAGTAGCCAGTATAAAAGACAGGGTACCTTCTATAAAAGAGATATTTTCATTTGAACATGCAGCCAATGTAAGGCACTGGAAAGAAGTGATGAACGCTGCCACACCAGAAGCTGCAGCGCAGGTGGAGGCCGTAACTGCAAAAATCGGGTATGAAGATCTGGCAACAATTATTTATACATCCGGCACCACCGGTACACCCAAGGGGGTAATGCTCAGTCATAAAAACATTCTGAGCAATGTAATGGCCGCCATTCCCTGTTTCCCTCCGGGCGATAATATGCGTTCGCTCAGCTTCCTGCCGCTCAATCATATTTTTGAGCGCATGGTATCTTACCTCTACCTCTTTCGTGGTGTATCCATTTATTATGCTGAAAGCTTAGATACCATTGGCGATAATTTAAAAGAAGTAAAACCTCATATGTTTACCACAGTACCAAGGCTGCTGGAAAAAGTATATGACAAGATAATGCAGAAGGGTATGGAACTAACCGGCATTAAAAAGAAACTTTTTTACTGGGCGCACAGCCTGGCAGAAAAATTTGAGATCAACAAAAGCCAGGGCATAGGATACAGGATGCAACTCAGCATTGCCAATAAACTCATTTTTAGTAAATGGAGGGAGGGCCTGGGTAATAACCTTAAATGTATTGTAACCGGTGGCGCCGCTTGCCAGGTAAGGCTGATAAGGATATTTACAGCCGGGCGCATACCCATTATGGAGGGCTATGGCCTTACTGAAACCTCCCCCGTAATAAGCGTAAACCGCTATGAGGAAGCTGGCCGTATGTTTGGCAGCGTGGGGCCATTGGTAAGTGGCGTAGAAGTTAAAATTGCCGAAGACGGGGAAATCCTGTGCAAAGGCCCCAATGTAATGATGGGTTATTATAAACGCCCCGACCTTACAGCCGTTGAACTGGTAAACGGCTGGTACCATACCGGCGATATTGGCATGCTGGTGGAAAAAGACAATGGAAGCTACAACACCTTTCTCAAAATTACCGACCGCAAAAAGGAGCTGTTTAAAACAAGCGGTGGTAAATATGTAGCACCATTGCCCATCGAAAATAAATTAAAGGAATCGGTATATGTGGAGCAGGTAATGGTTGTGGGGGCTGAGCAGAAATTTGTAGGTGCACTCATCGTACCATCCTTCCCCAACCTGAAAGAATGGTGCCGCACACAAAATATCCCTTTTACGGGCAATGAAGAAATAATACACAACCCAAAAGTGATTGACCTTTTTAAAGATATGGTAGAGAGTTTCAACAAATACTTTAACCATGTGGAGCAAATAAAAAAGTTTGAGCTGCTGCCCAATGAGTGGAGTGTGGAAACCGGGGAGATGACACCCAAACTGTCGCTTAAACGGA
>JANMDL010000752.1:0-5661 GCA_031376295.1 Chitinophagales bacterium | reverse complement strand
ATCCGGCTGAACCCTTTTTGCATTAAAATATTCAGTTCTTCAGTAACATTGCGGTTGGCTCCCTGCCTGAAAGGAACCAATATCAATACTTTATCGCCTGTTTTCAGGTTACAAATGGCTCTTACCACATCGCTGGTATCGTCTTTTTTTACCTCCCGGCCACTAACCGGCGAAATAGTTTTACCTGCCCTGGCATACAGCAGCCGCAGGTAATCGTAAATTTCCGTCATACTGCCCACGGTGCTGCGGGGGGTACGGGTAATTACTTTCTGCTCAATAGCGATAGCCGGGCAAAGACCTTTGATGTAATCCACATCGGGCTTGTTCATCCGCTGCATAAACTGCCTGGCGTATGCACTCAGGCTTTCGGCATAGCGGCGCTGCCCCTCGGCAAACAGGGTATCAATGGTAAGAGAAGACTTGCCGGAGCCGGAAACGCCGGTTACAACTACTAATTTGTTGCGGGGTATAGCTACTGTTACATTCTTTAAATTATGCACCCTTGCGCCCTTTATGAAAATGCTGTTGCCGGTTTCAGCCGGTTGCAGTGCCTTAGTTTTCTGTATTGCTTTTGTACTCATCAGTTATTATTGGCAAATGTAAAACGCTGCCTGGTAAAATGCTAAAGTTTTCTTAAAATGGGGCACCGTATTTGTACGGTATCTCTGCGTACTTTAACTTTATTATCAAGAGAGGGCCAAAAAAAAGTTAAAAAATATTTGGCAGTCTTGAAAATAATATTAATTTCACAGTCCAATATCCAATAAAGTGAAGAGCCAGACTTCTATAAGATTAGACTTCTACGCTTGATTTCCCATTATTGGTCCAAACAATTTTGTATTAACAAAAAACTGTAGAAGTTTTATGAAATCCTTTATCAACCTCACTGATCAGCAGTTGATCCATTTGTACATGGACGGCAATGCTGACGCTCTTGCAACGTTAATTATGCGTTACAAAGACAAAGTTTACACATCCATTTATTTGTTAGTTAAGGACAAGTACTTAGCTGAAGACATTTTTCAGGATGTATTTATCAGAGTAATTGACACATTAAAAGGCGGCCGCTACACGGACGAGGGTAAATTTTTGCCCTGGGCCATGCGCATTGCCCACAATATGTGTGTGGACCATTTCAGAAAGGTAAAACGCAGTCCGAGCATTAAAACCAGCGACGACCGTGACATTTTTGAAGTGCTGAACTTTTCAGAAGCCGGTGCCGACCACCGTATGATGCAGAGCCAGAGCCACGACAGGGTACGCAAAATGGTAGACATGTTACCAGAAGACCAGCGTGAAGTGATTATTATGCGTCACTATGCTGATTTAAGTTTTAAAGAAATTGCAGATTTAACAAAGTGCAGTATCAACACTGCTTTAGGCCGTATGCGTTATGGATTGATTAACCTGCGCAAAATGATGACCGAAAAGCAAATTGCATTGTAAAGGCTTTGTAACCCCATAACTAAAAATCCCCCGCTTTACGTGTTGCGGGGGATTTTGTTTTTATACCTTCAGCCAGGGAGGCGATGCCTCAGTTGGCGTATTTACTTTTATACAAAATCCATCCGGATTGGTAAACTGAATACACATCATACCAAGATGAGATGGCCCAGGCCCTTCAAATGGCACTCCGCTTTGCTGCAGCCGCCCGATGATGGCGGATAAATCATCCGTAATAAAACTGGTAACCACAGCCGGTGGTGCAATATGGGTGGAGCAGTTAAAATCCATTCCGGAAATTCCAGTGGTGAATACCTTAAGACCTTCCTGCTCTACAGTGGTTTCCAGCCCCAGCAAATCACTATAAAAGGTCTTTATCTTTTCCGGATCACCGGAACCGTATTCAATTTCATGCAGCCTTATTTTCACTGTAATATTATTGTAACCTTTTAAAAGCCCTGTAACCGCAGTCGAGCCATTTAGCATATTCATCTTTATTGGGCGTATAACCAACCGGCGGAACCAGTAATTTGCCATCGGCAGAAACCAAAGCGTACAAGGGTTGCGATACCGCTTCAAAATTTTCCGACTCAAATGTGGCCCATTTATCACCTACCGTAACAATTTTTTTATCGGCACTGTCCTTTGTTTTGTATAAAAACTGTTTATCTACCGGCAGTTCTTTTTTATCATCCACATACAACGAAACCAGGATGAATTTATCCATCTGCTCTTTTACTACCTGTTTTGTCCATACGTTCTCTTCCATCTTGCGGCAGTTAACACAGGCATAACCGGTAAAGTCTATCAATATTGGCATATTTTTTTCCTTCGCCAGCTTTACTGCTTCATCATAATCATGCAGTGGCTCGTAGCAGTTTACCGGGTGTGTGTAAATGCTGTAACAGGCAGGTGGCGGAAATCCGCTTACCAGGCCAATATTGGCATATTTTGTATTGGTAACACCGGGTACCATGTACAGGGCAAAGGCCAGAAATACGAATGCTGTTATTTCGCGGCCGGTACCAATCACTGGTTTTGTGTATTGTTTCTTAAAGCTGAACCAGCCCATCAGGTAAGCAAATGTTGCCAGGCCAATCAATATCCACAAGCCGAAGAAAACCTCTCTTTTGAGTAAACCAAGGTGCATCACAAGGTCGGCATTGGAAAAGAATTTTAAGGCCAGCGCCAGCTCAATAAAACCCAGCACCACTTTTACGGTGGTCATCCATCCACCCGACCTTGGCAGTTTGGCCAGCCAATGCGGAAACATGGCAAAGAGGGCAAAAGGCAGCCCAAGTGCTACCCCAAAACCCGCCAACCCTGCTGTGAGCGCCCACTCGCCGCCTGCAGCATTACTTGCCAGCAGTGAGCCCAATATCGGCCCCGTACAGGAAAAGGAAACAATGGCCAGTGTAAGCGCCATAAAGAATATCCCGATAAAACCCTTTCCGCTTTTTGCATCTGCCTTATTGGCAAGGCCAGATGGCAGGGTAATTTCAAAAAAACCAAAAAAGGAAATAGCAAACACTACAAAAATGATAAAGAAAAAGAAATTGAGATACACATTGGTAGATACCTGGTTGTAAAACTCATCGGGCAGGTTAAATACATGAACCGGGATGCTTAATGCCACATAAATAAGAAAAATGAACAGCCCATATAAAACAGCATTCGCCTTACCTTTTGATTGGCTGCCTGATTTTTTAGTAAAAAAAGAGACCGTAAGCGGAATCATTGGGAAAACGCAGGGTGTAAGCAATGCAAGTAATCCTCCTAATACACCAAGGATGAATATTTTCAGCAAGCCTTTGTTTTCCTCCTGCGAAATACCACAATTGTCAACCGGTTTTTTTAAATCAAGATTGCCGATGAGCATTCCGTTACCAGTTGTTGTTTTAAGTTGAAATCCACCACCGGTATAGCTTCCGTCTGCCTGTTTTTTTAAATAAAACTCTGCATCAAAAGGGCCTGTAAATTCTTTGCCATCAAAACCGATATAAGCTATTTTACCTTTTATAAAATCCAGGGGCTCCTTCAGTTGAAGGGTATAATCTATCCCCAGTGTACGTTCAAAATATTTTACTTCAGCATTCTCCAGCTCTGCATCTTTTTTTGTCAGTTCATTTTCCTGCACCGTACCCGCTACAGTAATTTTATTGCTGATACTGCTGTCAAATTCTATGATAACGGCTGGTATGTCTTCCCCGTTGCTGTTGGAATAAATGATGGTGCCGACTGGTATGGTAGCCCGCACTTTTAAAATAACTTTACCTGCTTCGCCAGGGGCACTGCTGAATGTCCATTCAGTTTTTGCTGATTGTGCAGCTACTGTTCCGCAAAACATCAGGGCAATAAAAAAGCCAGCTAATTTCATATATATATTGTAAATAAAAAAGCCCTGCCGTGGCAGGGCCTTATAAATCATTCATTTAATTTCCCCCTACTTTCACATCAAAATTAACATCGGTGGGTGGCAGGCATTGGTTATCGTTACAAACCATAAAGTTAAGTACACCCTTTACTGAAACAGGTGCCTTTACTTTTGACTTTACAACCTGCACAAAATCAACCGTACCCTCAAAATAATTTACTTTCGCCTTCCATACGTCCTCGTATTTTGATACCAGCCTGCCTACTTCCTTTACGCCACCCTGCAATCTCAGCAGTGGGTTTTTTGAGAAAGAAAAACTCACAGGTACCACATCGCCTGAATTTTTTTGTGCATACATATGGTAATTGCCGGAAATCACTGCCGTCATGTGTATCTCGTAAGTTTTATCTGCAATTTTTTTGGAGGAAAATGTCCAGGACACGGGTTTTTTCATTTGTGCAGTTGCCGCAAATCCTGCTGCCAAAACTGCAATTGCCAATACTATCTTTTTCATCTTTACTGTATTTATAGTTTCTCTTTGCAAAGTAAGTGCCTGTAAAGTCAGTTACTGTTAAAGAAATCAAAAAATTTACGCATTAAGCCTGATATGCAGGTACAATTCCGAATAAATGTTCAAATACTTTTTGTCCGTCAGTATTTCCCAACAGGTTATTGCTGGCCCTTTCGGGGTGCGGCATCATACCAAACACATTCCTTTGTCTGTTGCAGATACCGGCGATGCTATGTACGGTTCCATTAGGGTTATGGTTTTCTGACACATGCCCGTTTTCATCGCAATAGCGGTAAATTACCTGGCGGTGCATTTCTATCTCAGAAAGCGTGGCCGTATCGGCAAAAAACCTTCCTTCGCCATGTGCAATAGGTATCTTAAGCGGTACGCCACCCTCAGAGGCTGCTTCTTTAATAAACACGTTTTTGCATACATATTGCTGGTGGCTGTTACGCAGCAGTACACCTGGCAGCAGCCCGCTTTCACAAAGTATCTGAAAACCATTACATACACCCAGTACTTTACCCCCTTTATTGGCAAATTCAATCACTTCCTGCATCATGGGACTGAATTTGGCAATGGCACCGCAACGCAGGTAATCGCCAAAGCTGAAGCCACCGGGTAATACAATACAATCATCGGTGGTAAACATGCTCAAATCCCTGTCTTTGTGCCACAACTCCGTTACATCCTGCCCCATATCATTGCGCAATGCGCCAATCATATCCCTGTCGCAGTTTGAACCCGGAAATACTACTACTCCAAATTTCATTTTGTATAATTAATGGATGATGCTGCAAAGGTAAGCTTCCGGCACAATAAATGAACCCGGCCGGCTCATTACCTTACAAAATAGGATACCACTATTACAAATGCCACCATGCCCCAGTGCAGCACCAGTGGAAAGGTTTTACGCTCCGGGTAAAAAAAAGCTGCGCCGGCCAATGCTGCCAGTGGTATGGCACAAAGTATCCAGTATTCAAAATTGCGGGTAGCATTAATAAATGGTATAAAAAGCGCCACCAGCAGGTATAAAAAGAGCAAATTCCAGCTTTTGCGGGCCTGTATCAATTGCTTGCGGAAGTTTTTCTGCACATAAAAAAAACCGGCCAGCAGTAAAAAAAGTACAATGCCAATGGCCACATACTCCAGCCTTGTATTGGTAAACCGGGGTGAAGTAATGACAATTGGCGGAAGTTTATATCCCTGGATTTTATCGGTGAGAAAAACATAAGACAACAGAAAATAATAGGGTGTTACCATTCCCAGCAGCGCAATAATCCACTCTGATGGCTTAAATGCCCTTGTAATGGCCAGCCCAACTACTATCAGT
>JANMDL010000707.1:0-26673 GCA_031376295.1 Chitinophagales bacterium | reverse complement strand
TGTGCACCCAGTATGCGGTAGGGAAAATGATTATCAGTACTCACCCTGTAAAACTGTGCAGTAGGCTGGTTTTGATAGGTACTCCAGTTATTGCCGCCATCAAAACTTACCTGTGCACCTCCATCATCAGCTACAATCATTCTGTAGCCATCTTCGGGGTCAATCCAAAGGTCGTGGTGGTCGCCATGCGGTGTATTGATATTCTTCCATGTTTTACCACCATCTGTACTTTTCCATAACTGTACATTCAGCGCATAAACGATTTCTGCATTTTTAGGATCAACAAAAATTTTGCTGTAGTACCATGCCCGCTGCCGGATGTTCTGGTCGGTGCTTACATTCGTCCATGTTTCGCCTGCATCATCACTGCGCAGCAGGCCACCTTTTTCACTTTCCACAATAGCATATACCCTTTCAGGATTGGAGGGAGCCACGGCAACACCAATGATACCAAGAGTAGTTTTACCGGGAAAGCCTTTTTTATCATTCAGCTTTGTCCATGTTTCGCCGCCATCAACACTCTTCCACAAGGCACTACCACTACCGCCGCTTTCGAGGCTGTACGGGGTACGCTTAACGGTCCATGTACCGGCGTAAAACACCTGTGGATTACCCGGTTCCATTACCAGGTCAGCCGCACCACTACCTGCATCACTGTACAAAACCCTGCGCCATGTTTTACCACCATCGGTAGTTTTATAAATCCCTCTTTCTTCATTATTACCAAAGAGATGCCCAAGTGCCGCTACCCAAACTATATCGGGATTTTTAGGGTGTACAATAATACGTACGATGTGACGGGTATCTTTCAACCCAAGATTGCGCCAGCTTCTTCCACCATCATCGGTACGCCAGATGCCAAAGCCTTCACTCACATTGCCGCGGATGGTATTTTCGCCCTGGCCAACATATAGTATCGTTGGGTCGGATGGGGCAATGGTAACAGCGCCAATGCTGCTGCCAAAATATTTATCAGAAATATTTTTCCAGTTACTGCCGCCGTCAATTGTTTTCCATACACCACCACCGGTTGCACCAAAGTAAAAAGTGTTTTTTTGCCTGTAATCGCCGCATACCGCTGCGCTTCTGCCGCCACGAAAGGGGCCTACAAGCCGGTATTTTGTTTTGCTCAGCAGGATACTGTCTGAATTTATTGCTTCGGAATTTTGTTTTTTTTGCGCCGGAGATACACTGTAAAAAGCCATGCAGAGCAGGCAGAATAAGACCTTCATATAACAAAATTTGGTTTTGGACGGGAAAGATACAGAATAGAGAGGGAATTTTGAAGGGATAGATTTGTTTAAAAGGGGTTTAGTCAATTATTAATGATTAACTAATTTAAAAGTTATTTTCAGGAACCAAATAAGTATTTATAGTTCAGAAGTAAGATAATACTTCACGATTCTACAATCCCGTAATATATAATCATGGCTAATGATCGTTCAATCATAAAGAAAACATTAAACCTGCGCTTTCTGTATTTTCAATAATATCAAGGTTATTGTTGCCTGTTTTTTTAAAAAGGTCATCTGAAAATGAATATTGCTGCTTACTTCTTTTCTCTTGTAGATAATTCTTTAGCAACAATCCTAAAAATTGATTATACCTGATGGTTATTGGAAAACTATATGCCTTATAAGGGTCTTCTTTAAACTCAATATTAATAAATGGCAAGTTATCAAAAAAATCCACAAGTGGTTGTACATCAGTTTTAGCTAGTATTGTATTACTCCGAAGCAAAGTATCGTCTTCGGGGAAAATCAATTTTTCATTTTTCTTACCTTTTGTATTTGAAATATAAAACTTTAAAAGTTCTGTAAGTATAGTGTCAATTTTGGGAATAGCAGCCCCACTATAGGAGAGACAAAATTGTAATTCCATGAAAATCAATTTTTTATGTCGAGAAAGTATATTATCATGCGAATGTAAACAAATTATTGATTCAAACATCACGTAAAAAAATAATTAGAAAAAATTTTGCATTTTCCGTATTTTTATTGTATATATTGCTCAACCAACCAAAATGGGACTATAAAATTCCCAAATCGTACATCAATGTAGCATGAAAATTTATCAATATTCCCTTTACTTTCTTCAAACTGAGAAAAGAAATCACTGCGAAATTTATTAAATTTTGCATCTGAAGATTTTAATATTTTTGAATACGTTTCCCTGATTTCTTTGTCAGTTTTAAGAATGAAATCTCCGGAGTCTTTTTTTTCTGATAAATACTCAGCAGCAATTGATGGTTCAGTAATTAAGTCTAACTGTAAGAAGCAAAGATGTTTCTCCAAATTTTCATAATTTTTATCTTCAATAAATTCGCTACAGAGTTGAAAAAGGGTACTATTTCCCGAATTCCCAAATAAATCTACCCCGTTTTTATATGAAACATATGCAAGGAAAACCTTTTTATCATCTTCATAATAAACTAAAGAGAAATCGTCATTTTGACAATCACTCTTTTTAACTGTAGCATTTGGCAAAATATAATCATTTAAAAACCTCGTTACGTTAAATACTTTCTTGAATTCATTCTTAGTGTGGAGAAGGCTTTTGGATTCCAAAAAGTAAGAAGATTTACTTTCGAATTTTACTTTCCATTTATTTTCATCTCCCTTATGAGTTATCCATTTGTAATTATCCGAACCTTCTGATTTACCCCAATAAAAATTCAATACTTCTAATTCTTTTCTGACTTTATCAATCTCAAGAATTGAAAATCTATTTTGACCCCCTTTGTCAAAATTATTACTATCCTGAATAAACATACCGCCGGGAATATGAATTGTATTCGTATAAAGAATATTGGGTGTTGAAGACACATTAACATGTTCGTGACCAGTTAATAAGATGTCTGACAAATCAATAAGATGTGCAAGAGGGGTTTTATTATGTTTTTCGTAATCATACTGATGTGAATATTTTAACCAGTTCATTGGATGATGAAAAATTGTTATTGCATAAAAGTCAGGGTACTGTTCATGATTTTTTGAAAATTGGAGATTGTTTATAATATCTAAGCCAATAATTTGATTCCCGTATTCATTACAATATTTCTTTATAGCCAATAATTTTTCAATGTCAATATTACCTGTTTGTTCAGTATGCACCTTCAATAGATTATCAAAATCGTTTCCTAATGAGAACCAGGAGGAATTTAGTACGTTAAAAATAATTTTATTCCTTTTGTCAATTACATAGCCATATAAGCAATTGCTATCAGTATATGTTGATGATACAATTTGGTCAGTATCCAAAAGTTTAAGCGATGTTACAAATAAGTTTTTTGCATAATCACAATAGTCATTAAATACTTCTTCACTGCTTTTTATATTTCCTGAGTCTAAAAGTCTTTCGTTTGATGCTTCATATAGATTTTGAGCTAATTCTGCTTCTGTTATGTTACCATCCGCAGAAGCACTTTCTTTGTTAATCAGATTATCAATTAATTGTATAAATTTATTAAAATTGTTTTTTTTGCTTCGGTCTAAATCGTGATTTCCAGGGCAACAAAGTATAATAGGGCATTGCTGATTTTCTTTGAATCTTTTTTGTAACGGAGCAATCAACTCTTTGTCTAATAGTTCGTAATCTTCCTTTTTCCCAGAGAAAGCTAAATCCCCACTGATAATAAAGTATTGAAGCTTGTCATCAGAAGTGTTTTTTTTTAGCAACTTTAAATAGGTGTCTATTTCATCAATAAATAAATTAATCCGCCGGTTAAGATTCTCCTTATTTTGAAAACTATCTGTATAATGAATATCAGATAACCATAGAATTCTAATTGTCTGTTCCATATAATTACTTGAAAAAGTGTTTTTTCTTTAATACCATTCCTAAGTGCCATAGTGATTGCATCACAGCGTTTCGAACCCTAAAGTATATCTTCGCATTTTCATTATTTGTGAAAAATAAGCCACCCATTTGATCAACATTGTATAGCCAGTCATTTTTTTGGTACTTGATAAAACTTTTAAGAGGCTTACCATCATTCCAGTTTCTGCGCAATAAATGAACTTCCCTGTTATTACCTTCATAAATATATTTCAAATATGTATAGCTTATTTGGAAAAAATAAGTATATATATGTTCTCCTTGAGTATTGCATAAAACTGGAGTGCCAGTCTTAAGTTTATCTATAATTGTTACATACTCTTTATCGTAAACATTTTTAAAGCCGTGAAACACAGTTACTATATCAGTAGTGCTCTCATCTATGTCAAATGAAGAGTTTTCGATTGATATTAAGTTAACACCAGTACTTGTTTTGCTAAAGAATTTTAACAAAATTTTTCCCAACAAGTTATTCATGTATCCTCGTAATTCATTGATTATCATATAGATATTTCCAGGTTGAGTTCCAAATTCCGGATTAAACATTTTCCCTAAATTTTTTTTATGTGTAAGATAATGACGATTCCAGTAAACCTGTAATTCCGGTAATGGACATTCCATAGCATTAATCGATTCTATATTATTACTTAGGAAACCTATAAATAATATGCGTATTAACTCTTTTTTAAAGTGAGTTTCATTGAATAAGCCTATTTCATCGTACATAGATGCATTTTGGAAACTATACATCCATGACCAAGTATAAAACATACGATAATCAAAATTAAAAAGAATACCGAGTCGTATATAGTCAATAAAGATATTGTTTATGTCGAGTAGGCTTAGGCCGCTTTCGGAAAGAGAGTGAAAATATTTATGTTGGGAAAGTCGTTCGTATAACCCTTTGCATTTTTCATCAATCTTATAATAATCTGTATCTCCTTTCAAAAGGTAATATTTATTTAATATTTCTTTTACAATTGTAAAAAGAACAAATTCGGGCGATAAGAGATGAAATACATCATAGTTAATAGAAAAAGCATCGGCAACGGTACTTTTTAAATTGATTTGGATAACAGGCGAATCAGGGAAATCTTTAGCCACCGCACTTGCAAAGAAAAGCCCCTGAATTTCTTTTGCAATACTATTGTACGCTGATAGGACTTGCTGAGGTGAGCTGTTATAATCCAAGTCGAAATCATTTATATCTTCGAATTGATAGCTGTTTAAAAGTCTTAGCATATAACCTTTCTGAAAAATATCTATAAACCTGATGAGATGATCTTCAATTAAATTTACTGATACAAGTGGCATAGGTTCTCTTTTTGAATAACCAGTACCAAGATTCTTAGAAAAAATCTCACCCTGTTTAAGAATCCAATTTCTTAAAAAATTTATGAAATCAACAAAGTCTAGAAGAAAGATAAACAGAATTGAATCTTGAATTGTGTTAGTGTAGTTATAAAAAATTTTTACAACTTTGCCCCTTATTAATCTTGAAATTTTAAGTTTCTTTAATATGTTATTCAGAGTGTCAATAGTAATAGGATCAATAAATTTTTCTTTTATGATATCATTGAATATAATTTGTTCTGGATTACCTGAAATTTGTTGTTTGTAGTCAAAAATAATAGTAGTTTTAATTTTTCTGGTATATTTTGAAAATTCAGTTTGGAAACTTGTATTGCTCATAATAGCTCTTATGAGAGCCAGATTGTTTTCAATATTATTTTGAGCTAACTGAAACTGGTAGTCGTATTTGCCTGTTATTAAATAGTGAGGTTTATTTTCGTTATAAATGTTGCTTTTTTTCTTTATTTTTTTAACTTTCGAAATGTTCTCTTTGAAACCTTTCAAATACCCGGGCTTTAATTGAGCTTCAATCTGACTCTTAATTCTTTCTTTGTAATTAATGTTTTCATTTTCAATTAAATCTTTATGTACCCCAATATACGAATGTGAATCTGCGAACAAAAAAATATTCTCGTCGTTGAAATTCATATACCTTTCAGTTGCATTATTATCTTTTTTGTAAATTGAATTTTCAAAAATCTGTTCAACTGAAATGCAGTCTTTTACTTTGTTAATACAGTATTCTCGTAAGTCTTTAAGTGTTAGAATTCGTAGACGCCCAATAATATCTTTTATACAATCAATTTTTTCTGTAAAGAGTACTACGGAAATTTCAAACCAGGAAAAAGATTGCATTACAAAATATTTATCTTTAATACCTTCATCATCAAGTGCAAAGTGTTTCTTAATCAATTCGTTAATTGTGATTACTACTAAATCGTAAAAATTTGTGCCATTACCAATAAGCAATTTGTTGTTAAGCTTCAAATTGCAGATGGTTACAAACCTGTCCTTGTCGGGCGTTTGAGCTTCTTCTTTATTTCTAAAAAAAGTCTGGGGTTCGAAGTCTTTATTTATCTCTGGACATATGCCAGTTATTACCTGAAAGGCACTTGGGTCAAATTTTGATTCTTTTGTTTCTTTAACTGCGTCATGGTCTTTTTTAGGAACAAATAATTTTTGCGAAAATTTAAAGCGGTCTACTAATGTAATAAAGGCAATGTCATAATTACCGAATATATAGTATTGTAATGGTTTAAAAAGTGTGTCATCTAGTTTATCGCCATCTTGGAGGTATTCATTACATTGCTTTTTATAATCTTCAAATAATTTCTCTTTGATGTGCTTAATATATTGTATCCCATTTTTTTGAGGCAAATTCGTTAAGGCAATATGGAGTGTATAATCCGATGTTGCCAAAGGAGTTGTGATTTGCTCAGTGTTTAGGGGCATGATGTGTTAAAAGTTTAAGTTAAAGATATATATATATTGTCTATTTCATGGTTTTTGGGGAAATTAAGTATGACACATGTAAACTAAAAACCCTGTACATCTTCTGTACAGGGCTTTTAATAAGGCTGCTTATTTTATTTTTTGTCGTCGCCACCACCAAATAAACCGCTCAGTTTATCTTTGGCTGCATCAAACAGGTCTTCTGCCTTATCAGCAGCACCCTTTACAAAATTCTCCACTTTTTCGCCAGCCTGACCGGGTATCACGTCGCTTATTTTATCCAGTATGCTGCTTTCTTCTTTAGCTGCTTCTTCCACTTTTGGGGCTTCAGCTACTGGTGCTGCTGCAGCGGCAGCCATTGTTTCACCACCTTCTGAAGCAAATAAATTATCCACGGCTCCTGCCATCATCGGAAATTTTTCTTTGGCAAAATCTTTAATGGTTACAATTGCTTTTGCTGCCTGGTCTGCACTGATGCCAGCTTTTTCTGTTAAGCGGTTGATAAGTTCCTGCATTTTTTAGTTTTTAGTATTAATTGATTGATAAATAATGCGCAAATATGATGTTTTTTTACGGCAAATGGTTGTATGCCGGGTGAATGTTACGTTAAAAGATGATGAACTGCTTTACTCTGTATCATACCTGTCCACACTTTCAATGCCATTGAGCGATTTCAGCCTTTCCACCAGCATGTCCAATTCTTCCTTATCGTGTACAAATACTTTTATATTTCCTTCAAACAAGCCATCCCCGCTTTCAATGCTCAGGGCGTTGATATTAATCTTCAGCTCCCCACTAATGATATTGGTAATTTTATTGATAACACCCACATCATCCAAGCCGATTATTTTAATACCGGTGAGGAAGGCTACTTCCTTGTTTTTCGACCATTTTGTTTTTACCACCCTGTGGCCGTAATTGGCCATCAGCCTTGCTGCATTGGGGCAGTTGGTGCGGTGTATTTTTAACCCTTCGCCACTGGTGATAAAGCCAAATACATCATCACCCGGTATGGGCTTGCAGCAATTGGCAAGCGTGTACATAATCTTGTCGCTGCTCTCTCCAAAAATAATCAGTTCTGCATCTTTTTTACCTGCACCTTTTGACGGGTCGTATTCAGGCTTTGGCTCCATTGTTTTTACCGGCTTTGGGGGTATCAGCTTGTCACCATGCACGGTAAATTCCTTCAGGTCTTTCAGATCCAGTTTTTTTACTGCAATGTCGTACAGCAAATCCAGTGTACTGCCTGTTTTGTAAAAAATGGCAAGCTCTTCCAGGTTGGCGGGGTTCATAGCAGCACCAATGCCTTCCAGCTTCCGCTGCAGGATGTATTTGCCATCTTCTGCCACGGTACGTTTATCTTCTTTTAATACATCTTTTATTTTAGCCCTGGCTTTTGAGGTAGTTACAAAATTCAGCCAGTCCTCCGAAGGTTTTTGTTTGGCGCTGGTAATAATTTCAATCTGGTCGCCACTGCGCAGTTTATAACTTATGGGTACCAGTTTGTGGTTTACTTTGGCACCAATAGTTTTACTGCCTACGGCCGTGTGTACACTAAAAGCAAAGTCTAATGCAGAGGCCCCAATGGGCAGCATTTTTACATCGCCCTTGGGTGTGTACACATAAATTTCCTCTGCCAGAAAAGAAGTTTTAAAGTCCTGTAAAAACTCAAGTGAGTTGCTGTCCTGGTTGCTAAGCGCTTCCCTTATCTGGTGAAACCACTGGTCAAAGCGGCTTTCGTCGCTGGCACCCTCTTTGTATTTCCAGTGAGCAGCAAGACCCTTTTCAGCAATTTCGTTCATGCGCTTGGTGCGTACCTGCACTTCCACCCACCTGCCCGCAGGCCCCATTACTGTTGTGTGCAGTGCCTCATAGCCATTGCTTTTGGGATTGCTCAACCAGTCTCGCAGCCGCTCGGTGCTGGGCTTGTATTCATCCGTAATCATGCTGTATACCTTCCAGCAATCTTCCTTTTCTTTTTCTAAAGGAGTATCTACAATAATGCGTATGGCAAACAGATCATACACTTCTTCAAAAGCCACACCCTTGTTTTTCATCTTGCTCCAAATAGAGTGAATGGACTTGGGGCGGCCATATATCTCAAAATTAAAATCTGCTTTTTCTAATTTCTCTTTGATAGGGCGAATAAAGTCATTGATGTAGCGGCTGCGTTCCCTTTTGGTATCCTGCAGCTTTTGGGCAATGTAGCGGTATGTGTCCGGTTCAAGGTATTTCATGGAAAGATCTTCCATCTCGGTTTTGATGGCATATAGCCCCATGCGGTGTGCCAGGGGTGCATACACATACACTGTTTCGCTGCTTATCTTCAACTGCTTCTCCCGTTTCATGCTGTCCATGGTGCGCATATTGTGCAGCCTGTCAGCCAGTTTTATCAATATCACCCTCGGGTCGTCGGTAAGGGTAAGCAATATCTTTTTAAAGTTTTCTGCCTGTTGCGATGAGTTAGCATCCATTACCGTGGATATTTTGGTAAGACCATCCACTATTTTGGTAATTTCTTCACCAAACTCTCTGGTGATGTCTTCGAGTGTAATATCGGTATCCTCTACAGTGTCGTGCAGCAGGGCGCAGATGGTACTGCGTACACCCAGGCCAATTTCTTCCACACAAATGGCAGCCACTGCCAATGGGTGCAATATGTAGGGCTCTCCACTTTTGCGGCGCATGGTTTGGTGGGCTTTGGCAGCCATTTCAAAAGCGGTGCGCAGCAGTTCCTTATCGCCGGTTTTCAGCTTGGTTTTCAGCATGCGCAACAGGTTGCGGTAATGCCGCAAAATCTCTTTTTTCTCCTCTTCTGCAGTAAGACTGTATTTTGGTATTTCTGCTGTTATCTCCATTATAACGAATTTACGTTAAAAAAGTATAGCCGCCGCTTTGGGTTTAAGGAAGAGGAAAATATTCCAAAAAAATGTAATTTTTAAAAAAAAGATTGTTATCTTAGCTGTCAAACGACTTTGCGTCTGCGGAAAAAAATAGTATATTGTATAAAATAACTACCTATGTGAGATAAAAAAAGAAAAAAAATAGTTGCGCTGCTGTTACTGTCGTTAAAACCCTAAGAAATTTTTATGCCAAAAAAATAGCGGGAGTACATCTGACAGGACTCAGGCATCCGATTCACGACTATTTTTATTAAACCGGAAAAATTTACTTAGAACCTGGATGCACCCAATATCAAATTTGCAAAACCACTTTTTTAAACACTAAAAACATTTTATATGAAAAATAAAATATTGGTTTCATTATTTGCACTTTCCTTTTTTGGATTATCCTGCAATAAGGCAGATGGAGTAGCTTCGCCTGAGAAAGTTGATAAGCAGTTAATTACAGAAATAACAAAACTCACTAATGTACAAGCGCAGAAAACAGTTTATCGAAACCTGAATAAGACGGAGAAATACCAATTGTGGCAAAATCATTTAAGCCAGTTTATTGATGATAAAAGTTTATCAGCGAAGCAGTTGGAATTGCTTCAATTAGTTATGAAAACAATTACACCTGAGTTTTTTATTGGTGTGGAGCCATCTAAAAACGCCTATTACCAGCAGATTACAGAGCTGGATTATTTGGCAAAAAAGGAATTTAAAGGGAAATTGCTAACTGCCATTTTTAGCACTATTAGCGCAAAGGGCATCATCACACCCGATTATGTGGGCAACCCCAAATGTGAATGCAGTTCAAAATCTGATTATTGCTCCGGTGCATACAATAGATGTTTTGACTTACAAAATTCAAAGCTATGTGAGCCAACACCTGGATGTGGCACATTACTTTTATATACCTGTAATGGAGATTGCTTTGGTAATCCTCAATAGTACCAATAAACAGGCTGTCTTCAAATAGTTGGCAGCCTGTTTATAACAATAAAATTAAAAGATATGGATAACCTTAATTCAAAAAAAATCCTGCTTATATCATTTTGTATTATGGCAGGATTGGTCCTTGGGCTTTTGTATGCCGGCACCCGGTACTTTCAAAATACTTTTTTTTCTCTTATAACTGAATTGGTAATTTCGTTTGCTGCTGGCCTGCTGCTGAGCCGTAAAAAAATGATGTATAGAGTTTCTTTTTTTGCAGGATTGATTATTTTACCACCTGTCGGCTTTTTTTTAAACTCCTTTTTTTGGCCCATTTGGGCAGGCGATGTTTTTTTTATCATTACTGCCTATTTAACCGGGCTTTATTTTTTTAGGTATAAAATAAGTATGGCAGCTTGTACTATGCTGCTTACCTGCGGTGTGTTTTTGCAATCTTTTGTACTGGTACCCTCATTCCTGTTTAATAGGCGGCAATCGGAAGAAAAAGCAAATAATGGTAAATATTTTAATAGCATAATGCCTGCCACAGGCAGATTATTGACAGCCGATGGCAACGCTTTTAACCTTGCCAGCCTTAAAGGGAAAGTGGTATTGTTTGATTTTTGGTTTATTGGTTGTGCGCCCTGCCGGCAAAAAGAACCTTCGCTAGCTGCGTTGGCGCAAAAATATACACCCGATAAGGTAAAGATTATTTGCATCAATACAGGGCTTAGTGATGGTTTCAGGAGATACAAAAATTATCAACTGGATAAAAATATCCTTTCGCTGTACGACAGCGCAGGGCTTTTTACCCAGGCACTTGGTATTAGTGGGTTGCCGCAGGAGTACATTGTAAATAAAGATGGGAGAATTGTGTCCACATCCTCTGGTTTCGATGCCAATTCTGCCTTTTATTATAAAAAAACCACCATTGATAAAATTGAACAGCAATTAAAACAGTAAGATGCAAAAAATACTCCTTTGCCTGCTTGCAGCCCTTGTTATAAACGCCTGCCAGCATACCAAAACAGAAAAAATAACCCAGGTACGTTTTGACAATGACACACTAAACCTGGGCATTGTTAAAAAGAATGATTTTGCACGCCTTGAATTTTATTTTAAAAACACCGGCACCGAAGACCTGCATATTGTAAATGTGGGTGCAGAGTGTGGCTGCACCAAACCGGAATTTGAAGAAAAAGGAGTAAAACCCGGCGACAGCAGTGCCATTTTTGCCACTTACAGCAGCAAAAAAGACAGCGGCCATGTGCTGCGCAGCTTAGTAATGGAGGCAAATACAGCGCCCAAACTGAAGGTACTGTACTTTACTGCCGAAGTGCAATAAACACCAATACGGCTGTTTTGCCTGCCTGAACCTCAAACAAAGCTCATTTTTTGCTGCATTTTACCCAAAATCCCCTACTTTTGCATCCCAATTTCAGGTTTTTATGATTGAGGAGAGGCGGATGTGGCGAAATTGGCAGACGCACCAGACTTAGGATCTGGCGCCGTGAGGCGTGTAGGTTCGACCCCTATCATCCGCACTTTTTTTGAAGGTTGATAAGTGGAGGGTTTGAAAGGTTGGCAGTTTTACTGCTAACAGTTCAATTCCCTGCTTGTCAACTTTTTTAAATTTAGCAACACGTTAATTTTTATACAATGGCAACAGTTACAAGAGAAAACATTGGTTTGTTAAACGACAAACTGACCGTAAAAATAAGTAAGGAAGATTATTATCCTGCTTTTGAAAAAACATTAAAAAATCAAAGTAAGAACGCCAATATCCCCGGTTTCCGAAAGGGTATGGTGCCTGCCGGGATGATTAAAAAAATGTACGGACCCTCCATTTTCAGTGATGAAGTGCTGCGCACTATTGAAAAAGAACTGATGACCTACCTGAACAACGAAAAGCCTGAAATATTTGCCCAACCCTTACCAATGGACAATAATGATGTGGCTAAGCTGGACATGGACAATGCGGCTGATATTGAGTTTAATTTTGAAATAGGACTGAAACCGCAATACACACTGGCAGATCTGGGTACTGCAAGCCTTACTTTTCACAAAGTGGCTGTTACCGATGAAATGGTTCAGGAAGAAATTAACCGCATGCTGATAAAGGGCGGTAAAATGACCGAGCCTGAAGTAATCGACAACCAGGAGAATGTACTGAATGTACTTTTTACCGAATGCGATGCCGATGGTAATGGAGTAGAAGGTGGTATCACCAAAGAGAACTCTCTGCTGTTGAAATATTTTTCACCAGCTATACAAAAACAATTAGAAGGTAAAAAGAAGGACGATAGCATTGTGTTTCAGTTAGAAGGCAGCTTTGACGGCGATATGCTGGCTACTATACTGCAGGATATTGGCTTTGCTAAAGATGATACGGAAGCGGCTAAAAAATATTTTAAGCTGGAAATAGTTAAAATTGGCTTAGTGGAAAAGCGGGAACTGAACGAAGAATTTTTTGGTGAAGTATATCCCGGAAAAGCAATTGCTACTGAAACCGAGTTTCGCCAACAACTGGCTGATGAAATACAACAGCATTGGAACGGACAAAGCCGCAACCAGCTGCACGACCAATTGTACCATTACCTGCTGGATGAAACCAAAATGGAATTTCCGGCTGACTTTTTAAAGCGCTGGCTGCAGAATGGTGGTGAACAACCCAAAACGCCTGAGCAGGTGGAAACGGAATTTCCCGGCTTTATCAACTCTTTAAAATGGACATTGATCAGCGACAAGCTGATACAGGATAACAACCTGCAGGTTACGCAGGAAGAACTGAAAGAGTACATGCGTGCTGACATCATGCGCTACTTTGGCCAGATGTCGATGGGCGATGACACAAGCTGGATTGACAGCTATGTTGATCGTATGATGAAGGATGAAAAGCAGGTGGATGGCAGTTACAGGCGCCTGGTTACGGAGAAATTATTTGCTTATGTGGAAAGCCAGGCGAAGCCGCTGGAGATGGAAGTAACTGCAGAGGAGCTGACGAAGATGCAGCACAATCATGCGCATTAATTGACAGATGATATTTTGTAAACGGGCGGTAGTGATACTGCCCGTTTTTATTTGCTTTTTGTTAAACTCTTTACAACCGGAGTTTTTCCACTTTTGTCTTGACACAAAAGTGGAGCAAAAAGTCAAGGCTGCGGAAAAAAAGCTAAAAATTTTCCTGCCTGGCTAAAATGAAATTAGCTCCAGCAGTAGGATATAGCCGGGCAGTGGTAACATCAATTTCATTTTTACACCAGTCATGAAAATTTTCTTAACGCAATTTTTTCCGAGGCCAGGCCCCGCCAACTCTTCACAATCGGTAAGTAATGAACTCTCATAGTCCTTAAATTCATTAAGAAAATAGATGCCATCACACCACCACATTCACCATTTTATTTTTTACAAAAATGATTTTTTTAGGTTCGTTGCCTTCCAGCCATTTTTGCACTACTTCATTGGCCAGTACAATTTGTTTCACTTCAGCTTCCTCAGCATTAGTAGCTATGTTGATGGTGGTACGCATTTTACCATTGATGGAAATGGGGTATTCCTTTTCTGCTTCCACTAAATATTTACCATCAAACACAGGGTATGCCGCATCTAATACCGAGCCGCTGTTGTTCAATGCTGCCCACAACTCTTCTGCAATATGCGGGGCATAGGGTGTAAGCAGCACCAGCAAGGGCGACAGTATTTCTTTTTTATTACATTTTATATCTGTCAGGTCGTTCACACACATCATAAAAGCACTTACGGCTGTGTTAAAGGCAAAACTTTCTGTATCGCCTTCAATTTTTTTAATGGTGCGGTGCAGTACTTTCAGTTCGGCATCAGTGGCTTTTTGCTCGTTCCACACTTTGCCTTTCAGCTCATCAAAAAACAGTCGCCACAGTTTGCGCAAAAAGCGGTGTACCCCCTCAATGCCCTTGGTATCCCAGGGTTTGCTCATTTCCACCGGGCCGAGGAACATTTCGTACATGCGGAAAGTGTCGGCACCGTATTTTTCAACCAGTACATCAGGGTTAACCGTGTTGTACTTGGATTTAGACATTTTTTCAGCTTCAACACCGCAGATGTATTTGCCGTCTTCTTCAAAAATAAATTCAGCATTGGCGTATTCGCCATTTTTCCATTTTTTAAATTCAGCAATATTTAGTTCAACGCCATCAACAATATTCACATCAACATGAGTCTTAATAATTACAAACTCGTCGATTTTCCCTAACAGATTTTCCCTATCTGTTGTTTCAGATGGGTCATCTTCTCTTAAAGTTTCGATAAAATTGTACTTAATTAGATGTGATACAATTTGCTCTTTTACTTTCCTTTTTTCTTCATCTGTACCATTATTTAATTGCTCATATTTAGCCGAAGAAATTAATAAAATAGGTATGTTATGATTTACTAAAGGCCAGTTTCTATTATCAAAATATAAGTCAATAACCTTAAATATAAACCTGCTACTCCCCTGTATCATCCCCTGGTTCATCAACTTCTTAAACGGTTCATCAAAGCCAATCAAACCTAGGTCGTACAATACTTTCGTCCACAAACGGCTGTACAGCAAATGGCCCACGGCATGTTCGGTACCGCCAACGTATAAATCCACCTGGTTCCAGTAATCGCTTACGGTGCGGTCGCAAAATGTTTGGTCGTTTTGCGGATCCATATAGCGCAGAAAATACCAGCTGCTGCCTGCATAGCCGGGCATGGTGCTGGTTTCACGCAGTCCATCGGGTGTTTCCACAAAGGAAGCTATGTTAGCCAGCGGCCCTTCTCCTTCAGGCCCCGGGCCATAAGTATCCACATGCGGCAATTCCAGCGGCAAATCTTTTTCATCTAAAGGGTAAGCCACACCGTCTTTCCATACAATCGGGAAGGGTTCGCCCCAGTAGCGCTGGCGGCTGAAACCTGCATCCCTCATGCGGTAGTTTACTTTGCGCTTGCCAATGCCCATTTCTTCCAGTTTATCAATAGCCACACCCATGGCATCTTTCATCACCATACCGTTTAAAAAGCCACTGTTTTCCAGTATGGCTTCCTTGGTGGCATTGGCTTCCTCGCCATTGTAATGCTCGCCAATAATATTTGTGATGGGGATATTAAAATGCTTTGCAAAGCCAAAGTCACGCTGGTCGCCACAAGGCACAGCCATAATAGCGCCCGTGCCATAGCCTGCCAGTACATACTCCGCTATCCAGATGGGTATTTTACGGCCATCAAATGGATTGAGCGCATAAGCCCCTGTAAAGCAACCAGTAATTTGTTTTACGTCGGCCATGCGTTCTCTTTCGCTGCGGCTTTTTACATAAGCTAAGTATTTTTCTATTTCTTCTTTTTGATCTGCTGTGGTTATTTGTGCCACCAGTTCATGTTCGGGGGCAATCACCATAAAGTCCACACCCAAAATGGTATCAGGGCGGGTGGTGTATACTTTTAAAACATCGGAAGTACCGTTAATTTCGAAATCTATCTCCGCACCCTGGCTCTTGCCAATCCAGTTTTTCTGCATTTCCTTCATCGCATCGCTGAAGTCAACACGGTCAAGGCCCTCCAGCAACCTGTCGGCATAAGCTGTAATACGCAGGTACCATTGGCGCATTTTCTTTTTCTCCACCGGGTGGCCGCCACGTTCGCTTACACCGTTTACCACTTCATCATTGGCCAGTACGGTACCCAATGCTTCGCACCAGTTTACTTCGCCATAAGCGCTAAAGGCAAGGCGGCGTTTGGCCAATATTTCTTCCTGCTGCGCAGTGGAGTAGCCGTTCCATTCATCAGCGGTAAAATGGGTACCGGGTATGGGGGTGCCGGTTTTGGGCATTGCACCTTTTGTAGCGTATTTATGTATCAAATCGGCAATGGGCCTGGCTTTTTTCTCTGTATTGCAGAAATAGCTGTTGTACAGTTGCAGAAAGAGCCATTGTGTCCATTTGTAATATTTGGGGTCGCTGGTACGCACTTCACGACTCCAGTCGTAACAAAAGCCTATTTTGTCCAATTGGCTGCGAAAGGTAGCTATGTTTTTTTCGGTGGTGGTGGCAGGGTGCTGACCTGTTTCAATAGCATATTGCTCTGCGGGCAGTCCAAAACTGTCATATCCCATTGGGTGCAGCACATTAAAACCCTTCAATCTTTTAAAGCGGGCATAAATATCGCTGGCAATATAGCCCAGGGGATGCCCCACGTGCAGGCCGGCACCGCTGGGATAGGGAAACATGTCCAGCACATAACACTTGGGCCTGGGGCTGTTGTTGCTAACTTTATATGTTTCGCTGTCTTTCCAATGTTGTTGCCATTTTTGCTCAATGGCCCTGAAATTATATTCCATATTCCTGTTTAGTCAAGTTTATAAATGGGCTGCCTGCCATATAACCAGGCGCTTCTTCTTGCGGAAGCAATAAAAGCTACCAAGAGCAATTAAAGCTGTTTTACCGGAAACATCAGCATCCACATACAGTATTTGCAGGCGTTGCAGTAGTTGCAGTTGCAGCAAAAATAAGCATTGTGGGGCAATGTTAGGGATACGTTAAAGTGGTAACTAAAAAATACGTTTTAGTATTGCAAATGCGTTATTTTTGCCGAACCCATTAAACAATTGTTATTTTATGGCTCAATTTGGTAAATCTTCTTCAAAGCGTGGTAAGCCTTCCTATACGTATGCTATTATTGGTATGTCGGTGATATTGTTTCTGTTTGGCATTGTTGGCTGGCTTTTTTTGAATGTGCGCAAAACGGGTGAAATAGTGAAGGAAAAGCTGCAATTGCATGCCTGGGTAAGTCCAACTGCAGGCAAAAAACAGATTGACAGCCTGCTGAAGTATGTTACGGCTATGCCTTATGCCAAAAATACTGAGTATGTTACCAAGGAAAAGGCAATACAGAAATGGAATGCGGAAAATGATACCCTGTGGAAGAATTTTATTGAAAATAACCCCTTGCCGGAGAGCATTGACTTTTATGTAAAAGCAAGCTATGTAAACAAAGACAGTCTTGAGAAGATTAACAGCCTAATTACCAGTACTTTTCCCGATGTGATGTCGGAATTGCAGTACCCCAAAGATGCTGTTTCTGCTGTTAATTCGCCCAATATCAAGTATGCCATTGCCATTATTATCGGCTTTATTGCATTACTGGCGATAATGGTGATTATTTCCATCGACAATACGATACGCCTGGCCATGTACAGCAACCGTTTTTTGATAAAAACCATGCAGATGGTGGGTGCCACCAGGGGTTTTATAGCCCGGCCGCTGGATACCAGGGCCATTATTAATGGCCTGATTGCTTCCGGAATTGCACTGGCATTGATTTTTGGAGTGATTTTTATGGTAGAAAGTTACCTGCCTGATTTTAAGATATTGAGAGATGGAGCAAGTATGTGGATGATTATTTGTGGTGTGCTGTTTTTGGGGGTAATTATGTCGCTGTTCAGTACGCACAGGGCAGTGCTGAAATACCTGAAAATGAAATTGGATGATTTGTATTAATTTCCATTGTTCCGGGCTTAAGCCCGGAACAATGGAAGCCCGGAACAATAGAAGCCCAGAGCAATAGAAACCCTGCTCAATGGAGTGTGAAAACCGCATGGCTTTTGGCTTCAATCAAAAGAATAATCAATTTCCATAGCTTTGGGCTGAAGCCCAAAGAATTTTATTATATTGCACCCCTAATTTAATTGAATATGAGCAACGATAAAAAGCAAACAGCACAACAAAATGTCCTTTTTGGAAAGGATAACTATGTATGGATGCTGGCAGGTCTTATTGCTATGGCGCTTGGTTTTTTTTTAATGGCTGGCGGTAAAAGCAGCGACCCAAAAGTTTTTGACCCAAATGAAGTATACAGTACCACCCGCATTACCATTGCACCAATACTGATTATTGCAGGTTTTGTAATTGAAATTTTTGCCATCATGCGCAAGCCAAAGGCTCACAAATAATACCCTGTTCGAAGATTTTTGCATCATTCTGTTACTATTTACATAATTTTATTTCTTTTTACGGTTCAGGAGTTTGAATTTTTCAGATTTTTGAACCGTTTTTTTATAACTGCTTATACATGACAACAGTACAAAGTATCATTATCAGTGTGGTGGAAGGACTTACAGAGTTTTTACCCATTTCGTCCACGGCACATATGAAATTTACCAACCCGCTGATTGGGGTGGATGCCGAAGCTCCGTTTACGCAAATGTTTGAAGTGGTGATTCAACTGGCAGCTATTTTAGCTGTGGTGGTGCTGTACCGCAAAAAATTTTTCAATTTTAAGAAGATCAGTTTTTACAGTAAATTAGTTGTGGCAGTTATCCCTGCATTGATAGCTGGTGTATTCCTTAAAAGTTATATCAACAGTGCGCTGGGCAATCTTACTGCCATTGCCTGTATTATGATTGGTGGTGGTGTGCTGCTCTTATTTATTGACAGAATTTTCAAAGCAAATACTATTACTGAAGAAGAAAAAATTACCAATAAGTCCGCATTTATTATCGGATGTTTCCAGGTATTGTCGGTACTGTTGCCGGGTCTCAGCCGCAGTGCTGCTACCATTATTGGTGGTATGAGCCAGAAGCTTACCAGGAGCCTTGCTGCTGAGTTTTCTTTCTTTTTGGCTGTGCCTACCATGATGGCTGCCAGTGCAAAAAGCTGCTATGATGCCTGTAAGGATAATTATCTTGGCATCAATAACCTTACTGAAGAACAGGCTAAACTTGGCTTTGGCGAAATATTCGGAAAGGATAACCTCAACAGCCTGTTTAACTACAACAATACAATAGCGCTGATTATTGGCTGTGTTGTATCATTTATTGTAGCCCTGCTTGCGATAAAATTTTTTATTGGTTTCGTAAAAAAATACGGTTTTAAAATGTGGGGCGTTTACCGCATCATCGTTGGTATAATTATGTTGCTGCTGATTTGGAGAGGGGTGATGAAATAATATGCTGATTTGATAATTAGCTGATGTGATGATTCTTTTGCAGGAACATTGTTTGTATATGGGTACATCTATCCTGGGGGATATTCAGCAAATTATCACATCATTAAATTATCACATTTTCTCCCTATCTTACTGCTTCAACAACTCCTTATAATGCAAACTGCTTCTAAAAAAATAATTAATGGCTGGGCCATGTACGACTGGGCTAACTCGGTTTACAGCTTAGTTATTACATCTACTATTTTTCCAGCTTATTATGAGGCTGTTGGTAAAGACAGAACTGAAGGCGATACAGCTTATGTAAGCTTTCTTGGCCGTGAATTTGTAAATACCTCCCTTTACAATTATGCACTGGCTTTTGCCTTTCTGGTGGTGGCACTCATCTCGCCGCTGCTGTCTTCCATTGCTGATTTCAAAGGCAATAAGAAGAAGTTCATGAATTTCTTTCTGATAATGGGAAGTGCTTCCTGCAGTGCACTTTTCTTTTTTGGAAAAGGGTATTTAACACTGGGTATTGTGTGTATGGTACTGGCCTGTATTGGCTTCTGGAGCAGCGTTGTTTTTTATAATTCTTTTTTACCTGAGATAGCCGCACCTGAGGACAGGGACAGGATAAGTGCCAAAGGATTTGCCATGGGCTATACCGGCAGTGTGCTGTTACAGATAATCTGCTTTGTATTTGTATTTAAACCGGAACTGCTAGGTGGCAATGAAGATTCCAACATACAATACCGGCTTTGCTTTTTGCTGGTGGGCTTGTGGTGGTTTGGCTTTGGCCAGTTTGCGCTTAGCCGCTTGCCAGCATCAGTACCCGCAGGCACAGGTAACCAGAAAAACATTTTTACCAACGGATACAGGGAACTGAGCAAAGTATGGAAGCAACTGATGCAACTGCCGGTATTAAAGCGCTACCTGTTTGCCTTTTTCTTTTACAATATGGGGGTGCAAACGGTGATGCTGGCTGCTACATTGTATGGCAAAAGTGAATTAAAGATACCTACCACCAACCTGATTATTTCCATACTAATCATTCAGGTAATTGCCATTGGCGGCGCTTTTGCTATATCAAAATTATCAGCCGTTATTGGCAACTTTAAAGCATTGATGGTGTGTGTGCTGGTGTGGGTTGGCATTTGTATTGTTGCTTACTTTATACCAGCAGAAGGTATTTACCAGTTTTATGGACTGGCCGTAGTAGTAGGCTTTGTAATGGGTGGCATACAAAGCCTTAGCCGCAGCACCTACAGCAAGCTGATGCCCGAAACAAAAGATACTACTTCTTTTTTCAGCTTTTATGATGTTACAGAAAAAATTGCCATTGTTATAGGTATGTTCAGCTTTGGGTTTATAACAGAGCTTACAGGCTCGCAGCGCAGTTCGGTACTGGCTTTGGCCGTGTTTTTTTTAGTGGGTATGGCCGGACTGATGATTGCCAATGCAAAACAAAAACAACTTTCAGTTTAACCCAAACAGTGAATCTGGGTTAAAAAATTCAATCTATCCCGCTGATAAAATCTAAACCACTTACCAAAAGAAAATCTGTAGTACACAAAACGCAACGCAAAAAACAAGAAACGCAGTATTAACAGGCCTGCACGCCCCAATACCTGCAATGTGGGTCAGGGGTAAAGGGTACATTCCCAAAGGTAGCCAACGAATAAAGGATGGGTATCTACAGGCCGCAGGTATTGCAACCAAAAGGCGTTGATTTTACGATGGCTCAGTTTACCACTTTATTGGCGCAACTGCTGCTGGCAAAGGCTTCGGGTTTTGCTTTAAAGGCAAAGCCCATACCCAGAATGTAGCCCATGGCTTCCCGCAGGGCCTCATTGCTTTTAAACTGGGGATTTGTGTTGATGTCGGCGTGTACTTCCATGTCCACATCGTGCAGGGTAAAGAGGTCGCAAAGCTCATAAGCTATTTCTATGCTTTTAGCCACTTCTACCAGCATACGCTCCTTAATACTATACTTGTGCAGTGTTTTTTCGTTGTGGATGAACATAAAGCCACCACGCCCCTCTCTTAAAAATACAATTACGGTAGCAAATTCCGTTTCCTTACCTTTTACCTGGCTGTCGGTGCCAATGCAAACCTTGAGTTTAAAGCCTGCTGCTGTTTCCCTTTTTATGGCATTTTCCACTTCATCTTTTATGGGCAGATGAATGCTTTCGCCATTGAATTTTCTCCACTTCATAATTTAATGGGTTTACTAAAATTACGGTTAATTTTAATACAACCCGTTTTTATCCCTCAAATCATGCAATAATCTAACGATAACTTAATCTGCAATACACAGCAAGGCTGGCCTGCTTCATCAAAAAAAAGGTTATTGGTGAAGATAAACCCTTCGGTTACTCGATAATCTTTTTGATATGCACCAGCCTGCCCCTTTCATCCATTCCCTCAATTACTAAAAGCAGTTTTTTAGACAGGTCATTGTTATAATACTCAATGGTGAATTTTGGGTTCGCTGCATCGGTCATCACATAAGGGTTCCAGTACAGGGTGCTTCTGTTGTCAGTTTTAAGCAGGTTGGATTTATCCTCATAATCCGGCTGAGAAAATAATTTAGTACTGTTGTAGCCTTTAGCAAATGTGATACGCATATTTTTTGCTGGTGGTAGTGGCTCATTGCCTTTTTTAAGATAAACATAAAGCGCTCCTTCTGTTGTTTGATGCGAAAGACTTACTACAAGTCCCTGAACAAATTTAATATAAGCTATCTGAGTTATGGGTATTGCCTGGAGTGCTTCATTAGGAGATTCCTGTTCATTGATAAAAATCAATGGTTCACCTCCCCCAGATGCCCTTGTTGTTACCAGGCTTTTACCTCCAAAACCTTTGCTAACTGTTTTTAACCCAGGTACCCTGAATGTTATATAATTGTAAATATCAAAAACATTTTCAGCATCGGGATCCTCCATTACATTCAGAAAAAATCCTCTTCCTGCTCCTTTAAATGGCCCGCTTGCATATTTCTCCTCTATTTCCAGTTGGCGCTTTGTTTCCGGACTGGTGTAGCGGCTTTTTACTGTTACAGTCTGAAGGGTTTGCTGCGCATTAAAAGTTGCCGGTTTTGCTTTAACAAAATTTACAAAAAGGGAATCTTTTGCTGGATCTGTATTTTTTTCCGGTTTTGTAAATATTTTAAGCGGTGCTACAGTTGCTGGTATTTGCAGGCTGCTGCCGGCTGTTGGTTTTACTTCATCAACTAATTCTTTACTTTTAAGCAACTGATAATAAATTTTTGCCGAATCAAAAAACACGAGTCCGCTTTTTGTAAAGGAACCGGCTGTGGGGGTGATGTCAAAAAACTGTTTGCCACTCAACTTGTCCTTGATGATTACAGTAAGTACTTCTTTTGCAGAAAAATTCCTGTTGCTGTTAAAACCCAGATCTAAATAACTGTCGGCTGCTACTGCTTCTTTGGTGCTGTTACCCGCCGCCTGCATGGGCCAGGTATTGTTTAAGGTAAAAAGGTCGGTGAGTTTGGTTTGCGTACTGTCGCCATGTGGCGGTAATGGTGCGCTGCGGCCCAGCAGCAGGGCTTCACTGATGGTTGATTTTTCATCTTTATAAAAATCAGCATCAGCAATGGAAACAGACAGGTTTGTTCTTACAGAATCGGGTATTTCTATTTCGATGATATTTTTTTTCTTGGATGTCCTGTCGCTGGTAAGCATTTTGATGTTTAGTTTCAACGGCGACTCCGGGCTGTTTAAAAAAAGTGTGCGTTGTGCCATTTGGTTCCAGTCGTTGTCGTACAGGGTAACCAGCAGCAACCCCGGAGCTAAGGAATCAGTCCTGAATTGATTGACCGCCTGCATGGTTTTATCCATAAGCAGGTTGGCCTTGTACACCACATCAGCACCCTGCTGTGCCACAATATGCATCGTGGCAAGGTTGCTGGCCATGGTATTTTTATTTACCATATAAAACAGGCTGTTGCCAGCCATTTCTGTATGCAGGGCGGCACCGTATTCCTTTACAGGCGGTAATGGTTGTTTATGCAAAATGCCCTTTTCGTTTGTCCACTCCGCATAATAATTTGCATTGGCTTCGGGCATCAGTTGCACCATAGCCATGCCATTGGCATCAGTTTCAAAACTGCTTAATTCTGTATTGTCTTTTTTAATGCTTCCTTTTGTAACTATTGGGCTGCCATCGGTATAGCGGGTGCTGATGCCGAGGTAGTTTTGCGCACCGGCAAGCAAATGGCCACCTTCGGGAAAAAATTGCATGCTGCTAACTGCTGTTTCTGTAAATGGGGCCACTGATCCTGTGCTGTTGCCTGCAATGTTAATCAGTTGCTGGTACACATTTACAGAGTCCTGCTGCAGCATTGTTTTGGTAAATGCCCTGAAGATGAGCGTGCCGTTACCAATGGAATCGGGCAGCACAAATTCACCATTGGCCACACTTTCAAAAATGGGGTATTGTTTCTGTTGCAGCAGTTTGCCACCTGCATCATAAATAGCGGTGTACAAATTGGTACTGGTAACGGCCGGTTTTGTATTGTTGTACAGGTAAGCCTTGTACCAGATGGTTTCCCCGGGCAGGTACACATCCTTGTCAAAATGAAAATGGATGGTTTCGTGTGCCTGGGCAATGGCAGTAATAGAAACAAGTATACTTAAAACATGAGTAAATATTTTTTTCATATGCTTTAGTTTCGATATAATCAATACAGTTGATATGTTAAACCAGTAATTTACATTACACTATTACGGTACATAGCCAGATGCAGAAAACCGGGTTTGTACATAAATTTCATATATACCTGTTAATAAACAGGTAAAACACATGTTAAAATTAATACAAAAGAAAGTTTGGGGGGCAGTGTTGTTTTCTATGGGCAGTATAAACTGATGGGGCTTATATAAATGGGCTATCCCCGGGGGGGTGCGCAGCGGGCATAAAAAAAGGGGCCAGTCCCTAACACTGACCCCTAACTTACACATGAATCTACCTTACTGTTTTATAATCCGTTCTGTTATTTTATCGTTATTGTTCACTATTTGTATAACGTAAATACCGGATGGTTTATTTTGTATATCAATTTTATTAATGCCTTTTTTTCCGTTACCATTCAGTATCAGCTTACCATTAATATCGCTTAAGCTGTACTGGTAGTTGTCAGCAGCATTTACTGCTATTTCAGTATTTACAAATGTTGACACATTGAATGTTCTGTCTGCCTTATTCACCGCTTTGAGTGAAACAATATTGGAATACACTGTCTGGTTGATAACTGATGTTGCTTTAATGCGGTAATACATATCTGCTTTTTCAAACGGTGTGTAAGAAAAATTAACAGCAGTTGGCGTTACTGTTGTCAATGCACGGTAATTGCTGCCATCGCCTGAAGCTTCTACCACAATGGTTTTGATGGGTTCATCAGCAACAATGTTCCAGCGCAGGTTGTGTTTGCCCCTGTCCGCAGTGCCGCTCAGTGACACATCATGTATAGGCAATGAACCGCTGAAGCCGGAGAGTGTATAAGAACCAAGACTGCCATAGTCGCCTATGTTGATATTGCCTGTGCCATCCAGTACGATATAATAAGTGCCGCTGCCGAGTGTGGTATCAATCACAGCATTCATGGTGCCGGCAGGATCATAAGTGCGTATCAATACAAATGCTGCATTGTACAACTGTACTTTTACATCTAAGTTGGCTCCATCATTACCAGCAACTGCGCTGTATGGTTTTGCATCAATGTGTATTGAGCTTGTTCCCGAAAGTGTAAATTTGAATGCGTCTTTATCAGTTGCGGTTGTAACGATACCATTTTTGGTAAAGCTGGTTGGATTAACAACTGTTGTGCCGGCTCCCAGCGTTTCAGTATAATCATCCACCCTGTAATCAAACCCGTTTTGAGTAGTAATGATAGAAAGATTGTCCTGCGTGTTTGCACAACCAAATTGCGTTGGGCCGTTGTTCCAGCCGCTCATATTCCTGTAATAACTGTTACCCATAATAGGTGCCCAGGCAATTTCTCCTGATCCAATTCCCGTGTTATATGTTTCTGTCATTGTACAGGCGCCATCATAGCGTGACTGGTGCGATAAGCCAACTGTATGGCCACTTTCGTGTGAGCAGGCTTCTCCCACCATTTTGGTATTGTTTGGCCCAAGCCTGTCGCTGAATACAAAGCAAGGAGTATCATCGCCCCAGATAAAGGAGCCTGTATACGCAATACCGCCTACACCAGCCCTCCAGGCACTTGTTGGGGTTATAATCACCCTGATGCGCTTATCTATAGGAGCTGCAAAAAACTTTGTTGAATCTGTTGTGATGTTTACGTCAAAAGGACGGAAATCTTCTGCTACACGGTTAAAAACTTCAGTAATCTGTGTATCCGTTAAACCTGGTGATACAGTATTGATGGGATTACCGCCATTCCATACCGAGCTGGTAACATACTGGCCGTCAAAATCAAGGAAGATAGTACCGGTGGTTGCTGTAATGGCCGGATGGCTATTAAGTGCCGGCAGGCTATAGGCGCTCATACTTATGGTAAGCGCAAGCAGCGTTGATAAAAAAGTAAATGATTTTTTCATTACTTGTGGATTTTTTGAGGAAGTTTGGATATTGTTGAGGTATTGTTATCTTATTGTGGTTCAGAAGGTAAGCCTTATTGCTGGTTACAATCGGGCATTACTCTTTCAGTTTCTATTTTTTGCAAATGATAATTTCCTGCTGCGTTTCTTTTCAGCTCGTAGCCATCTCCAAAAGCATCATTTATGATACGGCCAACATATACAATGCTGTTATCGCTGTTGGTCCTTCTTGATACATGAAATATGGCGTTACTGAACGCTGGTGACTTTATAACCATTGACTGCAGGTTACTGAATTTTACCAGGTTGCTGCTTACAGTACCGTTAAATGCAAAACTGCCGGCAAATGATACATTGGCCTGCTGCCCCTGTGCGACAGTAAATATTCTGGCTAATTCTGATACGGAACAATCTATAGTTTCCGGGTAAGCCGCAAATAATTTTGGCTTGGGGTTACTATTAGCCAACTGGCTGAAACCCGTTGCTGTAATGATGGTAAACAGCAACAACATTGTGGTTGAGGCAAAGTGCTTCATGAGTTTGAATATTGGTTTTAATTGATAAATTGGATAGTCAAATATAATACCTGACCAACATTAAACGTAGCTTTTTGGTAATTATTTTGTACCGGAGAACAAAAATGGTCAAAACTACTCCCTGCATAAGAAAAACTACGAAAACCGGTTTCGTATTAATACTGGCCGGTG
>JANMDL010000686.1:0-4201 GCA_031376295.1 Chitinophagales bacterium | reverse complement strand
AAAAATAACTTAAAGCCGCAATATTACTAAAAAGCTCCCGTAGAGGGAGCCTTTTATCTGCACACGATTGTTGAAAATATTTTGTGAAATACTAAATAGCTGATTTTACCTAACGAGATATACCCTTACCTGTAATGCTTCCAGTCTGCGGTAATCTCCGGTAGTCCCACTTACAGCACCATTGCCTACCCAGCCTGTCCAGCCAATATTTTGTAAATGAGAGCGGTAAAATACCCTCAACTGAAAAGATTGTGTCCCGATTGTAACTGTTTGTGGAAACACATTGATCATGACTGCCTCCATACGGCGGCCCTCACCAGTGGTACCGCATATCTGCGGAGACTCCACTTCACCCATCCAGCCAAATCCCTGGGTGTGCGACCGATAGCGGAAGAATATTTCTTCGTTAACGAAATTACTATTAAAATCAAATGCTCCAAGACGTGGCAGAATAAATGCCTCTAATCGCCTCGACTGGCCGGTGGTACCCATAATTTGCCATGGTTGTGGTGCCGTATTATCAAAAGCATCGGGCGCAACGGCACTATTCATAGCCATAAAATCTACACTCTGCCAACCGACATCCTGTATATGTGTTTGGCAAAGCCCTCCTGTGCGGTCAAAAAAAGTTATGTCATCCACAACGTCTCCTACACCAGATATGAGGCGCTCTGCTACTGGTTCGTTTAAGCCGTTATCAGTGGCTAATCCCGTAGTAAAATCAAAGTTTCTTTTCAGACGGGATGCCTTATCGGGCTGACCTGCTTTAATGTAATCGCTGTACAACTGCTGCAATATTTCCACAGGCACAGCATTTGCCTGTTTTTTTACTGACATAAGCGCAGGCGGGGCTTTCTGCGCCTCGGGCATTATCTGTTCTGTTTTCCGGCAACCGGCTGTAATTAAAATGACTACTGAAATAGCTGATACTACTATAAGCCTTGGCAGACGAATAGATGTTCTCGATGTGTTATTCTTTTTCATAATTTTTGAGTGTGGCTTTTTTCATGTGCAGATGTTCCACAATCCAAATGTATAAATTAATTTGTCATATCAAAAAAAATCTTTTGGATGCATTTAAACATGATGCAAAAAAAATACCCCTCGCAAAAGGGGTATCTTACTATTATATATTAATTTTATTTTACAACAAAAATACTTTCATCAACCGGTTTGTTTATTTCAACCGAAGTATAGGTAATTGGCCCGTTGGGCGTTGTTTGAGAGAACGGGAACACATATCCTTCGGGTGTTTTCCTGAAATCAGAGTATACGGTTTCTACTTCGGTATCTTCGCCATTAACATTGGATGTGGTAATGGATTTTACCCGGTAGTAGGTCTTTGCATCAATAAACAGCGTTGATACTTTACCGTTTTTATTGGTCATTTTCAATTTAAAACATTCAGCACCATCAACGGTTTCTTTCCCTATCAGTTCTACCTGATGACCCTTTTCTTTATAACCAAGCAGGGAACCCTGCAGGTCAAGCTGAACCTGGCCTGATTTTACACGGTCTTCACCAACTTCCTCGGGGCTTGTCTGACCCTGAAAGGGCATATAACTCCAACCCTTGGTGGGTGTCATTATCTGGTAGCCTTCACCCATACCCGGCACGGATATATCGTTGCGGGAACCAACACCATTCAGAATGGTAACTGTAATACCAATATCCATACCCTGCACTGAAAGTCCGCCCGTCATTTTTATCGACTTGAGTGCCAAAAGTTTTTCTTTTCCGCCTAATGCATCAATGTATTTGTTTACTACATCATCAGCCGTTTGTGCCTGGGATGCCTGCATAGTTAACATGGCTGTAGCTGCAAGCGCCAGAGTTTTTAATTTGTTCATTTTTATATAGTTTTTATACTTTACTCAGGTTTGTACAGTTTGGCATCAACAGGTTTATTCAGTTCCACCTTATCAAATGTGGTGCTGCCACCACCGGGGCCCTGGCCTTTCGACTCAATTGTATGAGGAAATAATATTCCATCTACAGCTTTGTAATCGCTGTACAGGGTTACCGCTTCTACTTCTGCACCACCTCTGCCGGTCATTTTTTGAGATGATTGCACCAGCAGGTATGTTGCGGCATCTATCCAGTAGTTGATTTCTTTACCGCCATTACTGGTGAGTTTAATTTTGAAACATGCTGTACCAGCTTCTGTTTTATCTTTCCCAACTAATTCGGCTTTATGTCCTTTTGCTGCAAAATTTACCAGCGGGCCGGCAATGTCCAGTTCGGTTTGCTGTGCTGCCACCACTTCTGGCGTCATAGGGCTGGGTGTTGTTGAACGCATAGAAAACATTGACCACCCTTCTTTTTCAGTTACCAGCCTGAATCCATTACCTGCGCCTGTTTCAAATTCGTTGCGCAATAACTTACCCTGCTCTTTTATTACTTTAACCGCTATTTCATTGCCCATCATCTGGCCTGCACCTTCCATATAAATTGACTTGATGGCTACCAGTTTGTCCTTTCCTCCACGGGCTTCTGCATATTTATCCGCTATTTCCTCCACTGTTTGTGCCTGAGTAAACTGTACGATTACCAAAAACACAATCATCAGTCCGAAAATGAGTAAATTCTTCATCTGCTTTTTAATTTGTAATTATGAAACATTCTCAAGTCCAAAATTATGCCAAATAATTCCATAAAATAACCTTTTGTACAGCTTCTTCCGCCGTTTATGGTGTTAATTTGCTTAAACTGCTTTATTTATACAAAAATGTAATACAATGGCTGCATTTACAGTAAAGGGAAATATTGCTTCAATAGCAGATAAGCAATTTTTTTCGGGGGAAATAAATATTGAAAATGGGAAAATTGCCAACATTGTCAAACTGGCAGACAGCATTGATGATAATTTGCCATATGTATTACCGGGATTTACTGATGCCCATGTGCACATAGAAAGCAGCATGCTCATTCCAGCCGAATTTGCCCGGTTGGCTGTGGTGCATGGTACCGTTAGCACCATCAGCGACCCGCATGAAATTGCGAATGTTTGCGGAATGGATGGGGTGGATTTTATGATAGCCAATGGTAATACTGTTCCCTTTAAATTTAATTTTGGGGCGCCCAGTTGTGTGCCGGCCACCATTTTTGAAACTGCCGGGGCTGCTATTACTGTTGCTGATGTGGAGCAATTGCTGCAACGGGATGAAATAAGATACCTCAGTGAAATGATGAATTTCCCCGGGGTACTTAACGGCGATAAGGAAGTGATTGAAAAAATCGCTGCTGCAAAAAAATACAATAAACCGGTGGATGGGCATGCACCCGGCTTACGAGGCGAGGCTGCTGCACAATACATACATACAGGTATGAGTACCGACCATGAATGCTTTACTGCTGAAGAAGCGCTTGACAAACTGCAGTATGGTATGAAAATACTGATACGGGAAGGTAGTGCTGCTAAAAATTTTAACGCATTGATTGATCTGCTGCATGATTACCCGGAAATGATGATGTTCTGCAGTGATGACAAACATCCTGACAGTTTAGAACTGGGGCATATCAACCAGTTGTGTGCAAGAGCCGTTTCCAAAGGTATTGATGTATTTAAAGTGTTGCAGGCTGCCTGTGTAAACCCTGTACTGCACTACAAAACAAAAGTGGGCCTGCTGCGGGCAGGTGATGCTGCAGATTTTATTGTAGTGGAAGATGTAACCGATTTTAAAGTAAAGCAAACCTATATTAACGGTCAATTGGTGGCAGAGAATGGCAAATCACTGATTGAAACTGCTGCAGGCATATCAAAAGATGATGCCATCAATAATTTTGACTGCATCTCAAAACAGGTAAGCGACTTTACGATAAGGGGTGCTGGAAACTTTCCTGTAATTGAGGCATTAGACGGGCAACTCATTACCAATAAGCTAATGCTGCCACCAGCTTTTAAAGATGGCAATGCTGTAAGTAATATTGAAAATGATGTATTAAAAATAGTGGTGATAAACCGCTATCATACTGCCCCTGCAGCCATTGCATTTGTAAAGAATTTTGGTTTTAAAAAAGGCGCCATTGCATCTACCGTTGCACACGACAGTCATAATATTATTGCAGTAGGTGCTGATGATGAAAGCATCTGCAGGGCTGTAAATCTTGTGATAGAAAAGCGTGGCGGCATAAGTGTTACCGGCAATGGAGATATGGTGCTTGCCCTGCCGGTGGCGGGGTTGATGAGTAATGAAGACGG
>JANMDL010000671.1:0-2573 GCA_031376295.1 Chitinophagales bacterium | reverse complement strand
TTACCTTTAACAGCTCCGTATTTATCAGCAGTTATTACCCCTGTTACAAAATTACCATCTTTTGTTTTGCTGAGTTTAGTGGCTGCATAATTGTTATATATATCAAAAGGCGGGTTTATATAATTACTGTCCTGGTATCCTTTATATAATTTGTGCAGTTTGCTCCATACAATACTCCCGGCATTGCTTATCTGCAGGGCCCAAAGTGGTACAGCAGCTTCTTCGTAATAAGGAAGGTCCCCATCTTTTGAATTAGTATAACCAGTCAATAAAATCCCTCCGGTGTTTTCAGCGGCTCCTGATAAATAGCTGTCTTTTCTGCCACCATAACATCGGTTCCAGATCATCCCGCCACTTGCATTTAAGTTAAGCACCCAGGCCTCTTCAGACTTAAATGTATCCACTCCATTAGGAGCAATTACAAAATGCTGATGAGCCCCGGTAACATCGCCATCGTTGGAGGCTGTACTGCCAATTGCAAGAAAACTGCCGTTTTGCAGGCCAATCAAACGGTAAGCGTATTCATATTTGCTGCCTCCGTATACCCTGGTAAAAAGTATATCTCCATTGGCAGAAAACTTCGAAATAAACAAATTTCCATTCAGGGTATCAGTGTTGCCTGTAAAATCGCCGTCTTTTGAGCTGGTACTTCCTGTAATAATGCTGCTGCCATCTGCCAGTACGATTATATCACTTCCTGTATCTTCATATTTTGATCCCTGCATTTTTTTTGCCCATACTATATCGCCTGCCGCATTCAGCCTCAACAATATCGCATCATAGCTTGAAAAATAAGTGCTGTCTCTGGAAGTACCCAATAACATACAACCACCATCACCAGTATGCCTGATGGCCGTTACATTATCAATAACCTTTCCGTCAGCAAGGGTATCTATATATTTTTCCCAAACCGATAGTCCATCCCGGTTCAATTTGGCAACGTAGTTATAGTAGCGTGAATTGGGGAAAGGACTTACATCAATTGCCCTTCTGCCGGCAACAAAGTAACCAGCTCCATCCTGGGTTGTATCTATGGATGCACAATAATCGTAGGTATATTGTGCAAGCCCGGGGTATTGCCTTAGCCATTTTACGCCATTGGTAGGCCCGGTTGGCAGCGGGTCCGGATGGCCAATCTGCTGAAAGTTTGAGCTATTGTACCTGTTCCTGATGGATGATACTGAAATACCAGGTACGAATTGCGGAGCCAGTGTAAAGGCTCCTATTGTATCTCCAACTGCCGGGTAAGAAAATGTCAGCAGTATAGAATCCTCAGGCCTGTTGTAAAAAACATTTCGCTGTACATTGGTAAAATTCCATTGCCGAAAACCCGGAGAAGAAACCGAAGGCGGTATGGAGGAGCTTACCAGGGTGAGCTTAGGATTAAAATTAAGTTTTACAGATGCAGGCATACTTTGCAAAAAGCCATCATAGGAATAATTGAGCTTGTACTGCCTTGTTGCACCGGAAGGAGGTATTTCCGGATTGTTAAAATCATCCACATATGAACTGACACGTTCAATACTATCCCGTTTCTGGTGAGCAAAATTTATTACATCATTGCCGGGAGAAGTATAGATACGTTCTATATTGTTTATGTCCTGGTAATTAGCGGAAGCAATGGGCCCCAGTATGTACACTGAATAAGTGTTCAACGGAACTGGCAAAAAATACTGCCCACTTCCATCTGTAAGCGCCTGGTACACTCCGCCGGAATAGGATGCATTTACCACCCTGCCCGCCAAAACCGAATCTGTACCATCAAAAATATGGTTGCCATTGGCATCGTAATAGCACCGGCCCGATATATTTACGGTTTGAGCACCTGCACTGTGAGAAAGCAGTAAAAGAAGCAAGGGTAAAACTATTCTCATAAAAGTATTGATTAAGTACGGTTGTAAAATTATAACCTTTTACTGTTATTGTCAATCGTAAAAACACGTAAATGCCAGCAATATAAGTTGCTGTTTGATATCCCGGGCATTCCTAAAAATAAAAAGAGCCGGTATTTACCAGCTCTTTTACATTTAATATCCTAATATCTTCAGCATACTCTGTGCTGTTTGCTCCTTTGCATACAGCCAGTCAACTAATTTACCATTTTTATCATGCCCGATTATTACATGCTTGGGTGATGGAATGAGGCAGTGCTTTATACCGCCGTAGCCGCTTATCTGGTCCTGGTAGGCTCCGGTATGAAAAAAGCCTACGTACAAAGGCTCCCCTTCACCCGTTTTGGGCAGAAACACTTCATTGATATGCTCTTCACTATCGTAATAATCGTGGCTGTCGCAGGTAATGCCTCCCAGTACCACCCGTTGGTACTCCTGATCCCACTTGTTAATGGGCAGCATCAGAAATTTTTCGCCAATCCCCCATGTGTCCGGCAATGTAGTGATGAATGATGAATCAATCATATACCATATCTCCCTGTCGTTCTGCTCTTTTTCGCCGATTACGCTGTAAATATGTGCCATACTTTCGCCAACAGTGTAGCTGCCAAACTCTGTAAAGATATTGGGCATGGGTACCCTGCTGCGTTTGCAGGCATCCTTAATATTGCGTACAATTTC
>JANMDL010000652.1:0-2364 GCA_031376295.1 Chitinophagales bacterium | reverse complement strand
GTAAGTCTTGCTTTGATGGCTAATATCATTATGAAAGTCAGTCTTCATGCTATTTCAATGGGAGTGATGCTGACCTTTATTCTCTTACTCGCCTTTACGCAGCCGCTGAATTTTGGTATTTATATTTCAGTGTCCCTACTTATTGCAGGAGCGGTCTGCACTTCCCGATTTATTGTTTCCGACCACTTTCCCAAAGAAATATATGGCGGGTTATTCGTTGGCATTATTTCCATGCTGGCAGCTAGTTTATTTGGATAAGCAGATGAAGAATTATGAGAAACTATTGAAACAGGAGAAGCGAAAACGAATTTTAGCAACAGTAGGATGCGCAGTTACTGCCGGGCTGGGGTTGTTCCTATATCTTAGTAAATGAAAATAAGGGTTAGACTTCGGTGGCATTCGGTGATGGCCGCAAATAAAAAAGCTCCAAATTTTTTTCAAATTCGAAGCTATTAAATTATAAAGCTCCTGCTGTAGGACTTGAACCTACGACCCTCTGATTAACAGTCAGATGCTCTAACCAACTGAGCTAAGCAGGAATACTCCCGATACCTATTGGGATTGGGGCAGCAAAAATAAGGATATTCAGCCTTTATGCAAAAGCTGGCGTACAAAAACTTCCGGTAATTAGGTGTTTAATAAACATTGATTTCGTACAAAGTTCCCGAGGTTTCAATAGTATAGATTTTACCAAGACTGCCGAACATGAATTTAGTATTGCCGAATTCAGCTTTTCCGATCTGCTGCCAGGCGCCGGTAACCAGATCCGTCACATACAATGCCCCGTTGCTTTCTGTTGTATAGAATTTTCCATCCAGTGTGGCTCCAGCCGTGATATTAGCCCACGCAGCTTTATCACCAATCTGCTTCCAGTTACCATCCGATTGGCTTATCTCGTAGAGACTACCGTCTTTTTCGATGCTGTAAAGTTTGCCGTTTGCTTCAAAAAGAAATACTGTATTTCCGAATTCTGCTTTCCCGATCTGTTGCCAGATTCCGGTGTTTACATTTGTAACATACAAGGCACCGTTGCTTTCCACCGTATAGAGATAGCCGCTCACGGCTGTGCCTGCGATCGTATTCGCCCATGCGCCTGCTTCACCTAACCTTTCCCAGTTAGCTGTACCCGGGTTAGTTCTAAAAAGACTGCCATTTTTTTCAATGGTAAAAATATTTTTATTACCTGCAAACAGCATCACTGTATTAGCATAGCTCTGGTTTCCGATCTGTGTCCATACCCCTATGCCGGGATCGGTCTTATATAATGTACCTGATTTTTCAATCGTATATAAAGTGCCACCTGAACTGGCGGCAAATACAGTATTGGCCCAGACACCGGCATCACCCACCTGTCGCCAGGTGCCGGGTTGTGCAATAATGTTATTGACAAAGCAAGCTGCAATAAGCAGAAGGGTAAGTTTGCGGTTCATGGTAATTTAGTTTTTATAAATATAAGAAAGATTGACGGCAGCAGGAGCCAAACCCACGGAGTTTCCAGGGGTTTGTATTTCAATCAATTTATAATGATTTCGTATAAAATTCCTCCTTTAAAAATTGCATATAATTTTCCAGAATCGGAAAACATAAACTCGGTATTCTTGAATTGTTTATCATCCAGTTGTTTTTTGGCGCCGGTGGTCAGATCGGTTTCAAAGAGGGAAGAAGGAATTTCAAAAGAATAAAACTTGTTGCCAATTACCGCGCCATCATAAGCAAATTTCCAACCTTTTTTAGGGCCGATTCTTTTCCATTTTCCTGTTGTCAAATTTATATTGTAAAGTGTGCCATCGCCGAACAAGGTGTGCAGGGTCGAATCGGTTCTGAAACAATAACCCAGGTTACTGAACTCATCTTCACCAATCTTTATCTTGACCCGTTCGGTCATATAAGGATGATGATAAAATGCACTATTCTGCGTAGTATAAAAATTATTTCCAACCACCATGACTCTATCGATATGATTCCAGGTTCCAATGGGAGATACGACTGTCCATGCGCCGGAATAAATATCAATACGGTTCATGCTGCCATCAGTCTCGATGCAATAGAGTTGGTTATTGACCACAAATAAGTAGCGGGTATGTTTATAGACCACATTTCCCAGCCGGGTCTTGCTTCCCGTTCTAAGGTCTGTCTTATACAGCGCCCCTGTATTCTCAACTGCGTAAAGGTTATGTTTAGAGTAATCAACGATCCTGCTACTGAACATTATGGTCTCCTGGCCAATCTGTTTAAGAGTAACAGTCAGAGTATCAGCCTGAGCATTTGCATTGCCTCCTGACAATATCGCAAAAAGAAAAAAAATAATTATGCTGCGCATGGAGTAGATATTTATATAAATATAAAAATTAAACTGTCATTAAT
>JANMDL010000642.1:0-1731 GCA_031376295.1 Chitinophagales bacterium | reverse complement strand
GGGCCGGCGAACGTCCATGCAAATGTCGGGCCGGCGCGGCAGAACTTACACGGGTGGTGAAGGTTTGGTGCTGCAGGCATGAGAGACACGGCAATCTTGTACGGTTAATCTTCACCAGACACATGCGGAAGTCGCGTCTGTGATTCACCGGTATATTCGTCTGCAGCCCATTCGCCTCAACTTGTTTGCCGCCCTTCAACGTCAGGAAAGCGCCAAATCTGTGAATGCACCGCCCCAGCGCTTCAACGGCACCCTGACCAAATGGAACTCGGACCGCGGTTTTGGGTTTGTAGTGGCCGAGCAGGGCAGCCAGGAGCTGTTTGTGCACGTGTCGGCCTTTCCGCGCGACGGCCGTGCGCCGGCGATCGGCGAGGCACTGTCGTTCGAGATGGAACTGGACGGCCAGGGCCGCAAGCGCGCTGTCCTGCTGCGCCGGCCGGGCGCAGTAGCGCCTGTGCAGGCCCGTCCCCAGGGGCGCCCGTCAAGCCCGCCGCACCGGGTGTCGCGCCGCCCCAAGAGCAACTCATTTGCTTCGCGGCTGATCGGCCTGGGGATGGTGGCGGCGCTGGGCGGGTACGGCTACACCCACTACGAAAAACGGGTGTCGGCTGCGCCCGTTGCGCCGCAGGGGGTATGGAGCGCACCGGGGCCGGCCACTGTGCGCCCCGCGACCGCCGTATTTCAGTGTGACGGCCGCAAACGCTGCTCGCAAATGACGTCGTGTGAGGAAGCCACGTACTTCCTCAAGAACTGCCCCGGAACCGAAATGGACGGCGACCGCGACGGCATTCCGTGTGAGCAGCAGCACTGCTGAAGCGCGGGCTCGAAACCGCGAGCCTCGCGAAACGCTTTGGATTCACCAATTAAAGACTAAATCGGCCCCAAGTCCACGTCAGGCGGACTTTAGTAGGTATATAAAATATAGCGTTTTGCCTGCGCGGAACGCCGCCCTCACTCAGCCGGCGGATTCGCCTCCACCAGCAGCGCCAGCAACTGCAGCGACGCCTGCCAGCCCAGGTAGCAGGCCTCAACCGGAATCATCTCGGGGATGCCCTGCTGCACCGCCGTGAGCTCGGTGCCGCACGACACAGCCTTGAGCGTGATGGTGGTGATCATCTCGCCGGGCAGGTTGGGGTCGTCAAAACGGTCGTCGTTGACGATGCGCTCGTTGGGCACCAGCTCCAGGTATTTGCCGCCGAAGGCGTGCACCTGGCCGTTGGCGAGGTTGGTGAACTGCATGCGGTAGCGGCCGCCCACGCGCGCGTCCATCTCGAGCACGCGCCCCGTAAAGCCGTGCGGCGGCAGCCACTTGGCCATGGCGTCGGGGTCCAGAAAGGCGCGGTAGACGCGCTCGGGCGGCGCGGTGAGCACGCGGTGCAGGGTGACGGTTCCGGTGGGCATGGGTGGGGCTCCTTGGTTCGGGTCAGCAGGTGGGATGGTGCGGCAGGCGGCGGGGCCTGTCCACCTGGGTACGACGAACGATGGGGAGTGAAATCGTCAGGGTGGCGGCGAAATGTGATGAATCGGGGAAGTTTGAGGCCAAATCGGCCCCAAGTCCTTGTCGAATGGACATATGAAGCTATAGAAATAGTAGCAATCGTGAGATGAGCTGGCGCGTCGAACAGCGCGCTAGTCACGAGTTCACCAGTCAGGCAGTGTTGTTCCGTCTGACGGTTAGCGCGCGTACAGCGTTATCAAGAATCGAATCTGGATCGCGGGGATTTCGAACTT
>JANMDL010000632.1:0-3411 GCA_031376295.1 Chitinophagales bacterium | reverse complement strand
TGATACTTATAAAAAAATACAGCGATACCGGCAAGTTGCTTATTACTAATGGCAGATTGGTATTAACAAATGAAGGAAAATTACTGGCTGATGGTATTGCTGCTGATCTGTTTGCTTAAAACATAATTAAACAATACCTGGCACTGTCAGTTTCAAAACAATTATTTATTGCCACTGAAACACAGAAGCATTGTTTTTTGTATTTTCTGTGTTTCAGAGTTTTCTGTGGCATCCTGAAAGCTGCGAAGCAGCGCTGCTCTTACGCTGATTACTCAAACTGAAACGCTACCCAACATTTTCAATGATGTATTCAGTGCCATTTACCAAGGCTGTGTCTCCTGCTTTTAAACCTTTTAATTTTGCACCCAGCGGCGATTGTGATGAAAGTGCTGTTACAGCGATACCATCTACAGTAATTTTACCCAATGCAATGCTCACAAATAAATAGCCCCTGCTGGTGGTAACAAGGCTGCCAATAATTACCAATGAAGCTGTTGCTGCAGCATCAATTTTTTGCAGTATGTCTTTTTGTGCAAGTGCTTCGGCAAGTTGCCGGTTGGTATTTTCCTGCTCTATTTGCAGCATGGCCAGGGCTGTTTCATGCTTATCGCCAGCAGTGCTTTTTGTTTCGTTGGAGGCGCTGTCCCTCAACTCATTCAACGTGTTTTTGAGCAACTGTATTTTTTCATTTACAGACTGTACACAGTGATTGTATATTTTCTGTTTGAGGGTCATTAGTATATTGTTAAAAAAACTAATGCTTTTTGTTGAAGGGGTTTACTGAAAAATACGTTTCAGCTGCACTTGACTGCAAGAGCCATATTTTTAATACGACTTTGTGCGCAGCTGCACCTCCTTGGTTGATTAAAGCGGTATTACAAAGCTACAGGTACAGGGCAATCTTTATAGGCAGCTACTTCATTGCCATGCCTTGTTTTAAGTTGCAGTATCAATTCGGCAGCCTGCTTTGCTTCTGCAAAATATTCCATTACATAACCATATGTACAGCTTTCGTAATAAGCCTGGTAAATATTAAGGTGGCGGAAGCCCTCCAGTTTGCTGTAAAATTCAATGTCATTTTCGTTCTGGCTGATAAAGGCCATCACTTTTGCAAGCCCTTTTTCGGTGGCTTTGCTGCTTTGCACCTGTAATGGGGTGTAACCGCCAAACTGTACTAATTTAACTGTATGCTCGGGAAAACTTTCTGAGCGCTTTTTTTCCATGAAAGCAGGCTGAAAATCTTCCTGCGGCCACTGGTGCTGAGAAATGTATTTAAACCTTGATTTTGGAGCTGCCTGCTCAAGAATGGTTGTTTTTACGTTATTTTTCATGAAACGTTTGGCAAAAAACTCCCATTTAGCTATAAAATCATCAAACTCAAGTGTGGTAATAAAACCTACAAACTGCACTATAGTATCTTTTTTCATTAATCTTTTATTGAGATGAAAGTATTGCTGCAATGGGGGAAGTGGTACAATATTTACCACGGTAAAGGGTGCAAGATACGCTTTTTTACCGATGTAATTCCGGAAAAGTCAGATTAGTTGGGTCATTGTCAATATAAATGCGCACCTTTACATTCCTTTCATTACTATTTTTCACAGGGTTCGCCGGTTTTCATTGCGTCTTTCCCGAAATTATTTATATGTATTTACAAACCTGGGGCAAATATCTGCCTGTAATAAGAATTTTGATGAAACGCTCTGCCGCTGAGCCGCAGAAGATGGATTTGAGCCGTATGGATTTTGAAACCGGTGGCAGCCGCACCCGTAAATTAACCTGCAGCTTTAATATTCAGCTCGAAAGAGGACGCCTGGTTACACTTACACAATCTTCTACCGCTAAAAATCTGCTGGAAGTACTGCAGCAGGATGATGCGGCAATGTCGCTGATGAAGCAGCATATGTATGAAATAAGCCTGAACTCTTCTTTTAACCTCACTATTACCAATATTACACCGGCTGCAGAAGAAGTAGTTGCAGAAGAAGCTGCTGAGGCAGAAACTGAGGAAATAGAAGAAGATGCTGTGGCAGAAGAAGTATCTGCCTGATTTGCATTTTTACAATAAAATTTTATGCACCGGGCAACCGCCTGCGAAAATATTTTACCAACTCAACTGCTGTTAAGCATATCGCCATTATTAAAATGGCCGTGCTGCCGAAGCCTGTGAATGAAATTGGCATAGGCTAATGTACAACAATAAGTATATGGCAATCTGCTGATAATGCTAAGCGGTTTGTTTTGCTGATCAATGTGCTGTAAATACCTCAATTAACGCAAGCTGATTTTTGCGCTGGCAGAAAAACCAATCTTTCTTTCCTGTTTTTTAAGACTATTCCCCCCACTTTCCGGTCTGATTTCTCTCATTTATTTTGCTGATTAATGTCATAACATTAGCTGTAACTGTAGCTGTACTTTGTACTGTAAAATAATTAACAGTATTTCAAAATCAAAACAAAGTATATGAAACTTCTCAGTAAAAGAACTGCTTTAACACTGGGTGCCGCTGCCCTTTCGCTGACCAGCCTTGTTTATATAAGCAGTTGCAAGCACGATGATGAACTTTTAATAAGTAACGGCGCTAATATAGAAAGGGGTACACAAAAGCTGAATTTCCCGGCAGATACCAAAGTGTCGTTTGACAAAACCCATGGTAATATAGGATGGGAAACAGCCTATCTCGGCGGATTGTCGCTGCTTACGGGCAGGTTTAACTCCTTCGGCATTGATGCATTTAATTTTGATGAGCCCAATGCTGGTGGTATCAATTTTGATGCATGGGTATGGGTTAACTCAGTAAATACAAGTGAACCGGGCCGTGATCAGGGCTGCCTGCAAACTACTTACGGTACAACTGTTGCGATGACTACAGAGACGGCCAATATTGCCAGGATAAAATCTAAAAGTGTGGAACTCAGTACTTCCGATAAAGGATACATCGTAAAATTCGATTTTACTTTCCATGGTGTTACAAAGGAATTAACAGGTAAGCTGTACTATGACGGCAAAACCGAAACAGGCTCAGGCGCAACACTGAAATATGTTTATGGCTTCAGGTTTGAGTTCCAGTTTCTTGCCAAAACAGACTTCCTGATTGTTTCAAACAATATTGCCGATAAGGTTGGCGTAAAGTGCAATGTCATTTTCAGGCAGTTGCCATAACCCATAACCCATGAATGATAAACGCAGATTTAATCACACTAAAAACTGAATTATGAAATCAGGAAAAAAAATAATGCTGGTGACTGCTGTACTTTTCTCCGCCATTTTTACCGGTTGTTATAAAGATGTCATCAGCCCGGGTCAGGATCCTTCTGCACCACCCCAGGCAGTTAGCTTCAGTGGTGATCTTGCTCCTTTATTTGCGGCCAATTGCGCCAACGCAGGCTGCCATGATGCAGCGCCTGCGCA
>JANMDL010000594.1:0-6903 GCA_031376295.1 Chitinophagales bacterium | reverse complement strand
CCAAGTTCAAATATTTCATAATAATCATCAGCAGGGCGGTTGCGTGTATTCCACTGATTTACACCCGCTTTTGCAAAACGCAGGGCAGCATCACCACTTGCAGCATCAATATCCACTACAGAGAAACTTCCGCTTGACCGGCTGCGGATACCGGTTGAACCACCATGCAGTACATCTAATTTGTAAGAAGGACTGGTTGTTTCACCAATACCTACATTACCGGTTGCATCCTGTATCACCATGCGGCTGCCGCCACCACCCAGTTCAAAAATTTCTAAGTAATCATCGGCAGGGCGGTTGCGGATGTTCCACTGGTTTACACCTGCTTTTACAAAACGCAGAGCCGCATCACCACTTTGTGCATCTATATCTACCACAGAAAAACTGGCACTGGAACGGATACGGGCTCCGGTAGAACCGCCATGCAGTACATCTAATTTGTAAGAAGGATTGGCTGTTTCACCAATACCTACGTTACCGGTTGCATCCTGAATCACCATGCGGCTTCCGCCACCACCCAGTTCAAATATTTCATAATAATCATCGGAAGGGCGGTTACGTGTATTCCACTGGTTTACACCTGCCCTGGCAAAACGCAATGCCGCATCACCACTTTGTGCATCAATATCCACTACTGAAAAACCGGAAGTAGAAGTTACGCCAATACCTGTGGAGCCAGTATGAGACACATTAAAACGATGTGATGGGGTAGTAGTACCCAACCCTATACTTGCACCATCATCAAATAACAATGAGTTACCCAGTTGTGTACCGCTGGGAGTCCATTTGGGTAAAAAAGCCAAGGTACCGCTTCCGGTAACAGCTCCTGAGCCGCCAACTGCCTGCCAGGTGGCATTACCAGCAGCATCTGAAATAAGCACCCTGCCTGCAGCTTCGCCAATACCTGTTAATTGTACACCGCCTACTGTTAGTAATGATCTGGGTACCGCATTGCTGCTGGCTGCCCTTAATGCAAAACCAGTACCGGCTACATTTATATCAACTGCGTTGGCAGTACTTGCAGCGTTGGTTGCATTAAACAAACCTGCACGGCCCAAACCAGCCTGGTTACTTTGTAAGTTGTTGGAGGTATTGGCAGCATTGGTTTGCTGAAACAAACCAGCACCATTGGTACCACTGCTGATACCACGGATGGCCCAGCTTGCACCTGTACCATTGGTTGTGGCACGTAAGCCATCAGCCGTACTGGCTGCATTGTTTACCTGAAACAAACCGCCAAAACCTGTACCGGTGTTTGTACCTGAAACGCCCGGGCCGGCACCGCTGTTGGTCATATCAATCAATGCACCGGCATCTGACTGTACTTTTACCAATGGGAAACTTATTTTGGCACTTGTAACGGCCAATGGGGCAATAATGGGATTAGGATAAGTGCTGCCCAGTAAATCGCCACCTGCAGGCCCTATTGGAGGTGCTCCGCCGGCAATCAATGCAAAAGGCACACTCAGTAACTGGGTAGTGCCCATGTTAGTGAATGAGGTACCGCCATTGGGGTCCAGTTCTACTTGTAAAAACTTATTGCCCACAGCCCAGGGAATAGTATTGAATGTTCCGCTGATGGGTGTGCCATTACCTACCGACAGGGCGAAAACGCCGTATTGGTCGGTTGTAATATTGTGCCGCTCACTGTACAGCACAGTACCGGTGCTGGTTAAATCACGTATGCTCATACGCAATGAAATATTGGCATTGCTGAAAACGGTGCCAAAACTGTTACGGGCAACCCCCTGGTAATTAAACCCTAGTGGAGCCTGGGCCTGTAGCAAACCCGTTGCTGCAAGCAGTACAATAAGTAATGATAATATTCGCTTCTTCATGATTTTCTTTTTTTAACTTAAGAGTAGATTTGGTTATTTGTTTTGCTTTAATATCCTTGTGGAAATGGTATTGCCAATTGTTTTGTCGGTTACAGCAACAATGTAGATACCTGCGGGCAAGTTGCCTAACTGAAGGTCGATGCTTCCATTAACCATTACAAATGGTTTAAAAACTACTTCCTGCCCCGACGAATTGTAAAGGCGTACGTAGTTTACCTGGAAGTTGTCTCCGTGAATGTCTAAGCGTACATGGCCTGTTGTGGGGTTAGGATAAGCGCTTACCCAGTTATTGGCAGACAACAGCCCGCCGGTTAAGGCAATATGCGGTTGCTGAAATCCAATGGATACCATCATTGGTACGGTTGGCGCATTAATAACCACAGACGGGGAGGGGAGAATTGCAGTTTCGCCTATTGAATAGCTGAGCTGTAATCCCCCGGACACAAAGGTTTGGCCAGCAGTGCCCACGAGACTTCGTTCAATGCGCTGACTAAACGAAGCAGCTCCCGTAAGACCAAACAAAATGAGTAGGAAGAATTTTGTCATTTTCTTTTGTTTTTGGTAAAAAATAATTGTTTAATGGTTTTGTGATGCTGTGGTTTTTCAAAATAACCGGTTATGGTTAACCCAAAAGGAGGAGATTGACATTTATAGAACCTTATGCAGTGCAATAAGATTTGATACATTAGTTAAGGTTTTAATATTGTAAAGGTATTTAATAAGTTCAGTATTTTTATGACAATCACCAATATTAGGTATGACCTATCCCCATATCCGGGGATGATCAAGATACTATCTCAGCGAGCTACTGTATGCCTACTTACATGATGGAATTCCAACTGACGGGCATAAGAGGCCTACAACAGATTTTTTATCTGTAAACACTAATTTTGCAGGGTCTAAATGCCTTGTATATGATAAAATACAACCTGTTACTGAAGTTAAAACACTGATTAGTAGTAATTTATATCCGAATTGGCGATGGCTAAAAAAGCTGCCTTCCCTTTAAACCTGATAATGCCGTTATCTGCAAAATCAGGGTTAAAAAATTCTTAGTAATCAATCACTAAAGGGCTAATTTTATAGTTTTAACCAGTTGCATAATCTATTTTAAGGGTTAAAAAAACAGGAATTTTCCTGTTTTTTGAGCGGCAAGGATGGCTTAATTTTATTTATTAAGCCAAAAGCATGCAGTTAATTACTTACAAAAGCAGCATTTTTTTATGTTTTATTGCAATATTTATGCTAATTGCTGGTTGCAATATAACCGGCACAGAGTATTACAGCCCTGCATTTACTATCATTCAGGACAGTGTTGAGAACCGCATAAAAAATGGGACTGATTTTAAACAAATTGAATTCAGAGCAGCAAGAACGAAAAATGCAGAAGGTGAAATGATAAATAATGGATTAGAGATTGACATTTTGAGTATTATGCCTATTCCGGATAATGACAGTCAAATCAGCGAATTGGCCAGGCAAATTGCTTTGCCGGTAAAACAAGCGCTAAAAAACCCCCAGGACTATAGTTATTATCAAATTAATTTTTTGGCTCAGCAGGGGATTAGCCGGTCACTTAAAAAACAAACAGCAAAGGTGATTGTATTGAAATCTTCAGAACTGTAAAAAAGCACTATTCATGCAATTGATAAACAGGATACCAGTTTCTGTTTATTACAGCATAATGATTCATACCAGCTGTAACTTACCTAGCAGAAAAGCCGGAATATTGAACAAAACAAAATAATGCGGGTTTATGAAACCCTGTACACCACATTCCTTTCCTTTAAGTAATCGAGAATAAATCTGAAGCAGGCTTCATTATTACCCACCAGTTCAGGAGGAAATACGCCTTTTTGTGTAAAGATGCCTTTTGCCAGCAGGTTGAGTGCGGCTGTGCAGGTATAACCTGTAGTACGGCTCATGCTGGAGGTTTGTGTAGCGTTGTCATATTCATCAAAGAGATCATAGACAACTGTTTTTGGTTCGCCGTTTTGTGTACCACTCACTTTTATACGCATAATGGTAAACTCGGCTTCGTGCTGGCCAAGCTTCCACTGGTTAATAAGTACGGATGAAGAGAACTGCAGCGGTGTAACCGGGTGTCCATTCACAAGTATGAGTTCTTCGCTGAAAAAACCACCGGCAATCATATTTTTGATGAGGTCAATATGGCCGGGGTAGCGCAATGTTTTTTCCTTCATGTTAGGAATATGGCCCATGGTAAACAATATACTACGCAGACCATCAGTATTAAATGATTCTAATGTACCTACTTCGTCAAAATGCAGCAATTCGGCTTCGCTGAGGGCTGGCCTGGTTACAATAGTTCCGTTTTCCACCAGCCTGGCCGGGCGTATGTATTCCTGTATCACATCTACCGGCGAAAAGGGAGCCTTGTATTCAAATGGCTTTACCCGCAGTTTTGGCAGGCCACCCACCATGCACTCAAAATCAGTTATCTGCATAATGCTGTTGTAATAGCCAAGTACTAAGTTGCTCATACCCGGGGCAACGCCGCAATCAACAATAGCAGTTACGCCCTTTTCCTTTGCCAGCGCATCCAGGGCCAGCGCATCTTCGGCAAAAAAGGAAATATCCACCACATTTTTGCCTACTTTTATAACCGCCTCCAGCGTTTGGAAGCCCATAAATCCGGGTACGGCAGTAATTGTAAAATCGAAATCTTCAAGCATTGCAGGGTAACCGGCATAATTGCTCAGATCAACTTTTACTTTGGTAATACTGCTGTTTTTTTTGTTGAGTATACTCAGCGAATGATCACTTGCATCAAAAGAAGTTACATTATATTGTGTAGCTAAGTCGGCAGCAATAGCCCTGCCTACCATACCTGCGCCTAAAACTGCTATTTTCATCGTCAATTGTTTTGGCTGCAAAGTAAAGCAAAAGGAGTGGTTTTTGGAAGAATGGTGATGCTGCCATACCAAGGTTGTAATCGGGGGAAATGATTTGTACAAAAAAAGGCCGCATATCAGTGCAGCCCTTTATTTATTTATGCAGTTATTTTATGGTGTTTCACTTGCGCCAGTATCTGCTTTTTTGCGGAAACTGAGTGCTACGAGTACCAGGCCAACCACGGCAAAAGCAACCTTTATAATGTTGCCTGTATCGGCTCCCCACTTGTCAACCCAGCCCATCAGTCTAAATTCCATGTCCATCTCTTTCAGGATAAAAGACCCTGCGCCGAAAAGCAATAATAAAAATCCGAAACCTCTCATAATGTATGGTTTTGATGATAAATAAAAAAGTTATTTTTAATTCAGCAATGATAATAATTCCTTTTCACATTTCATAATATGTACAAATAAAAAACCACCCCGTGTTACCGGGATGGCCGTTGTTTAAGTTGATGTGATGTGCCTGTTATTATTCGGTCGTAATTACTTTATATGTTCTGGTGACATCGTTCACAGTAACCTTTACTGTGAGCAGGCTGCCAGGTACAAAGTTCATGTTGCGTATGTCGGCCGCAAAACGGTAAGTGCCTGCCAGCAATGTAGTCGCTGTTTTAACAGTTTTGGTTGCACTTGTTTGCGCATTAACCAGTTGGATGCTGATAGTACTTGTTTGCTTTATATCTAACTGTATGTTAAACGCATCTTTAACCGGGTTGGGTGCAACCTGTACAGTAAAGGGGTCAACCGGCGCAGGGGTTATTGCTGCAGTTGTTTTATTTTCACGCAATATCTTTTCAATATGGCGAATGCCGTTGCAATAGGCACTGTTTACGATGTAGCGCCCCTGCCTGTCATAAGGATTGGCGATGTATTCATTTTTTACCTCATCCAGTAGTTTGCCATACTGCTCCATTGTAAGCTCACTCAGCAGGTGATTGCAGATGGTATTGCCCTGCAGGTAACGGCTGAATACCAGTGGCAGTACTTCACTGCGGTTTTCCCGGCAATACTTGAGTAAGGCTTCTCCCTCTGCATTTTGATAGTACCGCAGTGGATTGCTCTGTATTTTATTGGCTTCCCAGGTGGCCTGCCATGTATCATACAGTTTATTAAACATTTCAGTAATTGTGCCGCTCACCCTGCTGTTCATCTGCTGCAGTTTGTTAGTTGCTTCTGTACTCAGTGCAGCTTTGTCGGCCACATCGTAACCGGCATCAATCGCCTCTTTATCAGTACCAATGCCATTGGTACCGCTGGCACGGGCTGCAAAAGTACCTGTGGGAATGTAGTAACCTACTACATCACCGTAATAAGATGGTGCTGCTCCATTAAGGCCATTTCGTGGATGAAAAGTACGGGCAGTATTGCCTGGCTTGCTTTCCCAATCGTAGCCATGCGGGTGATCGTTACCGGGCTTGCGTACAGATGCGTGGGTATAAGCACCACTATATGCCCAAAGATCTACAACAGCATTGTTGATGTTAGCGCCTGTACGGGTATAGTTGGCTGCGCCTGAATAGCGCTTCACTGGAGTGTTGCTGTAAAACCTGTCGAAACTGCCAAGCGGGTTGCCGGTCAGGTAGTAAACATTGTATGGGTCATAAGGCGGCCAGCTCCAGTAAGTGGTAACGCCGCCGCTCCAGGAAATACAATTGTAATTACCGGTTGCTGGTGCTGCTTCTATGGCATCATTCTGTTTTAAATTAACAAAATAGGAATACACATTGCTGTTGGGGCAGGCCATATAAGTATCTGCTGTGCCGGTTGTTCCAGTACCAAAGGCACACACAAAAGTGTAATATTGTATGCCTGGAAGATTATTTTTAACACGGGATTGTAAGCCCCATTGATAATCACCTGCTGTTGAGTAATCGTCGTTATACCCACTGAACGGGCTGGCATTGTAGGGTAAAGTAAATAATCTTGTATCTGCATTGGCATTGCCGGTAAGTTTGCAGGTAAAGAAATTAAGATCCCCGGTATTAGTGCTGGTATTGAGATGCAGCCTTCCGCCAATGGGTGTGGCTACGTTGGTCAATACACCATCTTTATAAATATTAGTAGTGCCATTGGCGCCAGAAAAATAGGGTCTTGCTACGAGGCAGTAAGATCCTGTTGTTGTGATGTTAACAGTCAATCTCGATTCC
>JANMDL010000497.1:0-5294 GCA_031376295.1 Chitinophagales bacterium | reverse complement strand
CTTAATTGGATACTGTCTGCCAGCTTACTATTAAACTGTACATCAAATTCCACCAATTTTTTCTGCTTTTTATCATTACTATTAAATAACACAAGCGAAGGCGATGCATTTACAAATACCGGGTTAACCACCTGCACAGGCTGAAACAGTTCACCTTTTACAGGATCAGTATATTTGTACTGCACGGGGCGGTAATGATTCATCAGGTTATCGCCAACTTTCAGTTCAACCAGTGCCTGGTATGCATTGTACTCCGGCAGGCCAATCATACGCTGTTTGGTTACATTAAAGCGGCCATCTTTCAACCCGTTTTCCAGCCAGTAAGGTTGCGTTGCTTCAGACAGCTCATCAATAAACCCGGTAACCATTTTGCTGGAAGATACATTGGTTGCCAAACTGTCGAAAACAGCACTTACCCCAAAGGTTGAAACTTTTATTCTGTTTACCAGGTTACTGTTGCGTACATTAACGGTTACATTTATTTTTATACTGTCACCTTTTACGTTCAATTGATTTTGAGCAGCAGCTTCTGCAAAAATGCCAAGGCTATTTGCTATTAACTCATTGGCAGCATTTATTTTCTGGTTTACATAACTATTATTCAATGCTTTTAACTGGTCATTCGCCAGGGGCTGTGCAAGTATTTCCTGCATCATGCGTTGCACCCAATTTGCCAATGGCAGCGCAATCAGGTCCGGTTTCTGGCTGTTATAAGTATTTACGATACTGTCAATTGTTTTTGTAATAGCTTTGGCAGCATCAGTATTACCTGTTCTGCGCCAGCTTATATCCACGCCATCCATTAAATCAATTACCGGTGCTGATCCCTTTAGTGTTTTAAAGTATTCCAGTACCACCCCTCTTTGCGATGGCACACCAAAGCCCTGGCTCTTGTGCTGGCTGCGGCTCTGGGCTGCTATTTCGCCATAACTTTTGCCCAGCAGGGGATTGAATTGTCCCACATCCACTTTAAACTGGTCGTTCCGTTGTGTATTTGTATTGCCAAAATTAAAGGTATTCCACAACAGGCGGGTAGCCCTCCAGGCGGTAATGCCAGACTGGGTTAGTTGCTCCGGAAATTTTGTTGGGTCGGCTGCTGCTTCATAAGCCTCTTCGGCTAAAATGGCAGAAGCTGTATGATGGCCATGCCCTCCCTCACCTGTGGTTGGAAAGCGGCAAATAATTACATCCGGCCTGAATTTACGTATCACCCACACCACATCACTCAATATTTCATCATGTCCCCATATCCGCATGGCTTCCTCAGGGCTTTTGCTGTAACCAAAATCGTACGCACGGCTGAAATACTGCTCTGCACCATCCACACGCCTCGCTGCCAGCAATTCCTGTGTGCGTATGAGGCCTAAATCTATGCCCTGTTCATCACCAATCAGGTTCTGTCCGCCATCGCCACGGGTAAGGCTGAGGTAACCGGTACGGTAAAGCTTTTCATTGGCTAAGTAAGCCATCAGCCTGGTGTTTTCATCATCGGGATGGGCTGCTACATACAATACAGAGCCAAGCACATTCAGTTTTTTTAACTGCTGCAGCAATTCAGAGGAAGTATAGGTTTTAGGAGATTGGGCATTTGTATATATTACGGCAAAAAATATACAAACCATCATGAGCAGTTTCTTCATTCATTGTATTTTGTACGGCGAATTTAAGGCATTGTTGTATAGCCTGTTTACCTTTTATCATTATCCACCGAAAACGGTTGCTGAACCGCCCTCATAAAAAACAGCTGTATTTATTCTGCTGCTCACTGCTTGTTTTGTATCTTTCCCCTGCATATTCCAGCCAAAAATCCTGTAAAAAGGCATTTTACCAATACTGGTATTATTTAAAATAAAAGATATAATGAAACGATTTTTTTTGCCGATTGCACTTATATGCAGTATATCCGGAACAATAATGGCCCAGGCAATACCGATGGCCCCGGATAAAATATATGGTGAGTTGTTTTCTGATGTACAGCTTGGGCGTATATTTCCGGATAATAAAACCTTTGTGGATTGCACACCAAAAAAGGATCCGAAAGATATTGCCAATACTTACCAGCAAATAAAAAACAATCCAGGTATCCGTTTCAGCATGAAGCTGTTTTTGGAAGAAAATTTTACTATACCTGCTGCGCCGCCGGAAATAAAATATGTAACAAAGGAGATGGATGCTGCTGCACATATCAACAATCTTTGGAATACTCTAAAAAGAGAAGCAGCACCATCCGCTGTAAAAGGGGAAGAATGGAAGCTGGGAAGCCTGCTGCCCCTGCCCAATCCCTACATCGTTCCTGGTGGGCGGTTCAGAGAAATTTATTACTGGGACAGTTATTTTACCATGCTTGGGCTTAAAGAAAGCGGGCAAACGGAAATGATTGAAAACATGATTAAAAATTTTGCACACCTGATTAATACTTACGGACATATACCAAACGGCAACCGCAGCTATTACCTGAGCCGGAGCCAACCGCCGTTTTTCAGCCTGATGGTGGAGCTGCTGGCTGGTATAAAGGGCGATGCTGTTTACAAAACTTACCTGCCTGCGCTGGAAAAAGAATACAATTACTGGATGGATAAAACGGCTGCTACAAAGCATGTGGTAAAAATGCCTGATGGCAGCATGCTAAACAGGTATTACGACAGGGATGATATTCCCCGCCAGGAATCGTATTTTGAAGACTACAGCCTGAGCAGCAAATTGCCTGCGGCAGAGGCTGCAGCACTAAACCGCAACCTGCGCAGTGGTGCCGAAAGCGGCTGGGATTTCAGCAGCCGATGGTTTGCCGATGAAAAAAATATTGCCACCATACAGGTAACTGATATTGTACCGGTAGATTTAAACAGCTTACTGTACAACCTGGAAACAGTATTGAGCAGGGCAAAAAAATTGAACGGGGAAACTGCAGCAGGTAAAGGGTACAGCACCAAAGCCGAAAAAAGAAGAGTAGCCATTGAAAAATACTGCTGGAACAGTAAAGATGGCTACTATTTTGATTACAATGTAAAAACTAAGAAACAATCAAAAATGGTGACTGCGGCAGGTATATTTCCGCTCTGCTTTATCAATTTATATCCAGAAGCAATGAACGTAAAAGGTAGTGCTGCTGCTAAAATTATCAGGCTGAACCTTTTGAAAGATGGTGGCATTGTAACCACTCCCAACAATAGCGGTCAGCAATGGGATGCCCCAAATGGCTGGGCGCCATTGCAATGGATGATGGTATGGGGACTAAACCGCAGCGGCCAGGCTCAACTGGCAAAAGATATAGCCAGCCGCTGGACTGCCCTGAATGAAAAGGTATATACCAATACAGGCAAACTGATGGAAAAATACAATGTGATGGATACCAACCTGGTGGCAGGCGGGGGCGAATACCCAAGCCAGGATGGTTTTGGCTGGACAAACGGTGTATACCTGGCTATGAAGGCTATACTGAAAAAGAAGCCTTAAACCCAAATTTTGCAGCCAACAGCAAAACCTGGGTTAAAAGAATACCGGTTTATTATGTAACATGCCAAACTGCTGCATGGCGGTACCAGTTTGGCGGTAGCCGCTTAGCTTGCTGCACAAGCAGGGTACTAAAATACAATTGCACCAATATTTAGTAGCCAGTTGATAATAATTTTTCGTTGTTACTTCCCTTCTGAAATCGCCTCACAACCAGTTCCCCCAATCCTTATCTTTGCGCCACAAAACAGGCAATTACATGAAGGTGTTTAAATTTGGCGGTGCCAGTATCAATAGTGCAGAAAGAATTAAGAATGTGAGCAATATACTGCGGCAGTACCCCAACCAGCCAATCCTCATCATCATATCTGCCATGGGCAAAACCACCAACGCACTTGAAAAAGTGGTGAATGCCTTTTATGCCGGCAACAATGAAGAAGCCCTTGCACTTTTTGGAGAAATAAAAACAGCCCACAAAGAACTGCTGGAACAACTGGCACCCGGCAACAGTGGCCTGCTGAACGATTTTTTTACAGAAACGGAATGGCTGCTGCATGACAAACCTGTGCAGGGTTACGACTATTATTACGACCAGGTAGTCTGTTGCGGTGAACTGCTGAGTACTTTTGTGGTCAGCACGTATTTCAACAGCATCGGCATTACCAATCAATGGTTAGATGTAAGGGATATTGTGCGTACTGATGACAACTTTCGTGATGCCATTATTGATTGGGAATATACACAGCAAAAAGTAGCTGAGCTGGTAATGCCAGTTTTTGCTGCAACCAGGCTGGTAATTACCCAGGGCTTTATTGGTGCCACTGATGAAAATGAAAGCACCACCCTTGGCCGTGAGGGCAGCGATTACTCCGCAGCCATTTTTGCCAATATGCTGGATGCCGAAAGCCAAACGATATGGAAGGATGTGGAAGGCGTGATGAATGCCGACCCCAAAGCCTTTGCTGATGCCCGGTTTATACCCCTGCTCAATTACAATGAGGTGATTGAAATGGCCTATTACGGTGCACAGGTGATACACCCCAAAACCATCAAGCCACTGCAGAATAAAAACATTCCGCTGCATGTACGCTGCTTTTTAAAACCGGAACTTGCAGGTACTGTTATCAGCGGTGATGCAGTACATCATCTGCCGCCAATCATTATTGTAAAAGATAACCAGGCGCTGCTGCAGCTCAGCTCAAAAGACTTTTCCTTTGTGGGAGAAACGGGCATCAGCAAATTATATGAGCTGTTTGCCAACCTGAAAATAAAACCTAACCTTACCCAAACCGGTGCCATCAGTATTGTTTGCTGCTTAGATGACAACCCCGAAAAAATTGAAAAACTGGCATCAGATGCTGCTGTTTTTTTTGATGTACAGGTACGTAAGGGGCTCAGTTTGTTAACTATCCGGCACTACACACAGGCCAAAATTGATGAACTGACTACTGGTAAAAATATTTTACTGGAACAAAAAACTACAGAAACCATACAGGTGCTGATGGATAACTGATACCCGGTTTATAATAAAATTTAATCCGCCAGTTTTACCAGTGGCTTTACTGCATTGTTGCCATCTGCACTGTTTATTTTGAGGAACAGCAGCCCGGCAGGAAGTTCTGCCAGTGAAACAGAAAAAACATTGTATCCTTTGCTGAAAGAATGATTTTGCACTTTTAATATACTGCCCTGGGCATTGATAATGGTGATGGTACCCGTAGCTGCTTTTTCGGCATATACCTGCAGGGAAACTTTTTCTCTTGAAGGATTGGGATACACATCAACCGACAGTTTTTTATCTACCCGGCCGCTGCCCATGCGCAACACTGGTGAGTACACAACAG
>JANMDL010000489.1:0-9641 GCA_031376295.1 Chitinophagales bacterium | reverse complement strand
CCAGGTCCACCCAGGTAATGCCGGGAAGCACCGGGTTAAATTGGTGTGCAGGCGGTGGCACCTGCGCATGAAACATCCAGGCCGGCAATACATCGCCATAAGCAATACTGCCGCTGAGTATCATGGTTAAAATGGCAAAACCACGCAGGGCATCCAAGCTTTGGTTTCTTTGCTGCATACATACTGTTTTAAAAAAAATAAGGACAGCTTTTTAGGGCTGCCCTTTTATCACCTGCTGCTTATTACCATCCTGTATTCTGTGTAAGATTGGGATTAATATCAATTTCTGACTGTGGCAGGGGCCACAGCTTATATCTTGCATTGGTATTGGCCCGCACCTGGTTTCTGAACCTGATACGCTGCGCTGCGCTGGCACTGTAATCAGGATTGTCGTTAATATCAAATGAGGGTGTAGCCGGCGGCACCAGCGGGTCGAGCGCTGCGCCTACTACTGGTCCACTGTTGGCCTTGTCGTATATCTCCCATCTTTTCAAATCAAACAAACGCAATCCTTCACCACCAAACTCCACGGCCCTTTCCCTGCGTACTATCTGCCGCATTTGCGCCTGCGAGCCAAGCGCCACCGCAGGCTGCCCTGCCCTGGCTCTTACCAGGTTGATGGCATTTACTACAGAAATATCTATTTGGTTGGCCTCAATTTTTGCTTCGGCATACATCAGCAATATATCTGCATAGCGCATCAGTATATATCCTGTTTTTGTTTCCCATGAGTACTGCGTGGAGTCAATGTACTTTCTCCATACATAACCTACACCACCAATATTGCCCGTAGCACTTACCTGCCATTGAATACCGGCAGCCTGGGCACCTATCCAGTCGTTGTTGCCGGCTACATTATCATATACACCGGTGCCCCAGTTAAACCTGCGGCGCACATTGCTATGGATATTATAAATGACACGCTCCCGGGGATTTACATAAGGCAGTATGCTGGTATTATTTTGATACGCAATGGTATCGCCAGGCATTACCAATGTCCACTTCAGGCGGCTGTCCCTGTTACGGGAAGGATTGGCAGGGTCATATACCGCAGAAGCGTCTATCCGTAAACCGTCCTTGCCCTCAAAGCGGTCAACTAAATTCTGAGAAGGAAAGTGACTGCTTTGTGAGTTGGTTACCTGCCGTGGTATGCTTATCACCATCATCCAGTTTTGCGGGTCAAGCACATCGGTGGGATAAGTTTGATTAAAAAGTATTTCCCTGCTGGCATTGGTTCTTTGCCCGGCCAGCATAAACAGGTCGGTGTACCTGGGGTTGAGCCCGTAATTACCGCTTGTAATTACTGCATTGGTGGCAGCAGCAGCAGCAGCATAGTCTTTTATCAGCAAAGCCAGTTTTGCCCTTACGCCCAGCGCCACAGCTTTATTTACCCTGCCCATGGCCTGCACGGAGGGCGTAGCGGCTACATCAAATGCTGTAACAGCCTCATCAAGGTCTTTATACAAATCGGTAACAATGGCAGCCATTGGGGTACGCTTTGCCGATAGTATTTCATTTACTGCGGGTGGCGCCCTGTAATAAGGCACATCGCCAAACCAGGTCATCAGGTGCAGGTAGCCCCATGCACGCAGTGTAAGCGCCTCGGCCTTTATTCTGCCAAAAGCAGCAGCAGGCACATTGGCCCTCCCCTTTTCCATACCCGCTATCTGCTGGTTGGCCCGCTGTACTAATTTGTACGCCTGGGCCCATGCTGCTGTGGTAATGGCGTTGGATACATTAAAATTTCCATCGCCCAGTGCAATCAGGTCTTCTGCATTACCGCCCCGCTTCATGGCCATATCGGTAGTAGATTCAATAGCAAACAGCATCGGCGTATTGTTGGCAATTACCCATGTAGCTGATGCATATACTCCTGTAAGCCCCTGTTCCATTTCATCCTGGTTACTCAGGAAGGTAGAAGCGGTGGAAGCATCAAGTGGTTTCCTGTCAAGAAATTTCTTACATCCGCCAAATGCAGTAAGTACCACCAGCAGCGGAATAAATAAATACTTTTTCATTTATATCTGTTTTAACTATTTTTAAAAATTCACATTAAGCCCTGCTGTATAAGTGCGCATAAGCGGATAAAACTCTGCATTGGCATTGTTTATCTCGGGGTCAAATCCTTTCCATGCTTTGGATATGGTAAACAGGTTGGCACCACTTACAAAAACACGTACCGAAGCAATCTTTGCCCTGCTGAGCCATGCCGCAGGCAGCCTGTAACCCAGGCTTACATTCTTTATCCTGAAGTAGGCCGCACTTCTTATCCATTTGGAAGAAAGGAGATAATTGTTGCCGCCAAAACCTGAAGGCAGCAGGCGGGGAAAAGTGGCATTGGGATTACCGGGTGTCCAGTAATCCTTATGAATATCTAACAGCGAAGCCGCAAAATCTGCACTGGCAAATGGCACAGCACCGGTACCGCTGAGGTAATTATTGCGCTTGCCCACACCCTGGCCAAACACGTTAAGATCAAAATTTTTGTACGTAAGGTTGAGGTTGATGCTGTACTCATAGCGGGGAAAAGCGTTGCCCAGTACCGCACGGTCAGCAGCATCCACCCTGCCATCACCATTCAGGTCGGCATATTTTACATCGCCGGGTTTGGTACCGTTGGCCGTAGTAGGGCTCCATGCCGATCCAAATTGTACAGGCGAATTTTTTACATCATTAGAATCAGCAAAATACCCAATGGCCTGGTAACCAAAATAAGAGTTAGCCGCATAGCCGGGCAACGTACGCAACCCATCGCCAATAAACGGTGTGCCAGCCACCAGGTTCTGCACTTTGTTCTTTACATCCGACAGCATAACGGTTGCGTCTAACCCAAGTTTGCCTATTTTTTTCCTGTAATTAAGTTGTACTTCCCAACCCCTGTTTTCCATATTGCCTGCATTTACAAATGGATTGGTGAGGCCACCTGCCGAGGAAGGCAGTGTTCTGCGGAGCAACTGGTCTTTTTGTGTACGCACATAATAATCAGCGCTTACAGTTAAGCCATTGGTAAAATTCAGGTCAATACCCACGTTGGTTTGTTTAGAAGTTTCCCAGCTAAGGTCAGGGTTAGGAAAGTCGAGTAAAGCAAGGCCAAGTGAAGTAGCATAGTTAAAATAAGCATTGGTGCCATTGTTGGGATTGCTGTAGCCCGATGAGGAATAAAAGGCATCAAACCCGTAGTTGGAACCGATGTTCTGGTTGCCATTGCCACCTGCAGATACACGCAGCTTACCAAAGCTGATGACTTTGTTCAGGTTGCCAAAGAATTTTTCTGATGAGAATATCCAGCCCGCAGATACGGAGCCAAAAGTACCCCACTGTTTATTTTTTACCTGCGAAAAGCGGGAAGAGCCATCCCTTCTGCCATTCAGTTCCAGCAGGTATTTATCTTTGTAGCTGTAATTGAGGCGGGCATAAAAACCTGCCAGTGCATTTTCGCTGGCACCATCATTGTTATCCCTTGTGCCGCTGCCCAGGTTAAGGTAAGGCTGGTTGGGATTGATAAAACCAAGGCGGGAAGCACCAAAGAAATAATTTTTGTACAACTCTGCCTGCGCACCCGCCAGCATTTTAACCGAATGCTCCTTTATTTTAAAACTGTAAGTAGCCTGGCCGGTGTAGTTGCTGTACGTATCGTTGCGGGTGGTAAGCCCCAGGCTGGTAGTGCCGGGCCATACGCCAATTTTATCGTAGCTGGAAGTAGCAATGTTGGGCTGGTAGATATCTGCATTTTTTACAAATGTTTTTACGATGGGGCTTGATTTGGAGTAGCCCCAATAGGCTTCAATATCTAATCCCCTGATGGGTTTGTAGTTAAACCCGAATTTTGCCACCAGCGCATTGCCATTGGTAACAGATGTACCTGCGGCCTCTGCCATAGCCAGCGGGTTCCTGTTGTTAGACTGTGCTGCGGTGCCATACATGCCCTCGCCGTATTTGCCACCACCAATGGCAGGTAAGCCAATGGCCTGCCGTATGATAAACTCAGCGCTCCCGGTAGAAGGGTTGGTAGTTTTATTGGCATTGTAAGAAAAGTTACCGCTGAGCGTAAGTTTGTCGTTCAGCTTAAACTCCGGGTTAAAACGCACATCGTATTTTTCAAAGCTGCTGTTGGGGATCAGCCCCTGCTGCCGCAGGTATGTAACCGAGGTAAACATATTTACTTTTTCGCCACCGGAGCTGAGCTGCACATTGTGGTTTTGCAAAAAGCCGGAGTTGGTGAGCAGCAAATCCAGCCAGTCGGTATCAATCACATCTAAGTTATTGGCCTTCGTAGTTTTGTATTTGTCAATGAGCGCCTGCGGAAATACAAATGCAGCAGCATTGCCTGTACGGTTCTTTTCAGCCACATTGCTCAGCTCCAGGTGATCAATAGCGCTTACCCGCTTGGGTATGGCCGTAGCAATTTGTTTGGTAAAAAAATTGTTGTAGCTGACCTGTATGCCTTTTTTGGCGCCTCTTTTTGTTTTTACCAGTATTACACCACCCGAAGCCCTGTTGCCATAAATAGCCGTAGAAGCAGCATCTTTTAATATGGTAATGGTTTCTATGGCACTGGGGTCTATCTGGTCCAGCGAGCCTGCAGCCAGCCCATCAATAATTAACAGCGGCGCACTGCTGCCCGAAATAGAACTGGTACCTCTTATAACAATACCGGCACCATCAGCACCCGGCTTGCCCGACTGCTGCTGCACGGTAACGCCCGGCGCAAGCCCTTGCAACAAATTGCTGGTGCTGGCTACCTGCCTGCGGGTAAGGTCTTCTGTTTTTAATGTAACGGAAGAACCGGTTAAAGTAGCTTTGCGCTGTGTGCCATAGCCCACCACCACTACATCGCCCAGGGAGTTATCTGCCTTTACCAATGTCACATCAAAATTACCATCTGCCACTTTTACTTCTTTTGAACTGTAGCCGATGCTGCTGATAACCAGCGTAGCCGATTTGTCAACCGTAAGTGAAAAGCTTCCATTGGCGCTGGTAATGGCTCCAGACGATTTCCCTTTTATCTTGATGGATGCCGACTCCACAGGCTGACCCGTAGCGGCATCTGTAACCTTGCCGGTTACTTTCATATCCTGTGCCTTTGCCCCAAACAGCGCAGCAAAAAGCAGCAGTAGTAATAGTGTTGATTTCCTCATAATTGTAGATTTAGTTTTGTGCAATGTTTATTTCTCTTTAATTAATAAAATTTCCTTTGTGGTCAACCTGCTTTAATTCAAACGGGTTGATGGTTTCATTCAGCAGCACGGCAATTTCGCTGCGGGTAATTTTTCTGTCCGCATCAAAATCAGTCAATCCCCACAATGCCCAGTTGCTTTTTACAAATGCGGCAAATGCTGCTGCAGATGCCGTTGCTGATTGCTTCAACTGCATTTTGCTCCTGTATTTTTTTGCAGTGGCAAATGCTATATTTATCACATCACCGATGCTGCACCATTCTGTTTGGGATTTGTATGCCATGGCTTCAAATTCGTAATACTCCGCCATAAATGCAGCGGTGGTAATGGCAGAGTCGGGATAAAACCAGGTGCGGTTGGCCCATTTATAAGGCTCACCTGTGCCCTTTAAAATGCCGGTGGCACCAATTTTTTGTATGGCGGCAAAATGAGGGTGCGTGGGCTTTACATCAAAATAAGGCATGATGTATGTGTTGGCTTTCAGCAGCGCAGTCTGCACTTCTCTTACACCAACCTGCGCTGGTTGTTTTTTATTTTTTACACTCAGTGCTGCCACCATGCCCGCAGCCTGGCCGGTAAGCAGTACAATAGGCTGCAGGCGGGTGGTGCCATTTACCACATTGCTTACGCTGGTGCTTTTTTCCGCCACAATAATGCCTTTATATTGCTGCGGCAATAAAGCTCCCACAGGAAAATTGTACGAAGGCACAGGATAAAAACCCAAATGCTGCGGGGCATTGGTATTCTCCCGGTGGTGATGATCAACAGGATAATCACCAACAGCAATACCTGTACGATACAAATTACTGTTGGTAAATGGTTTTGCTATATGCTGAATTTTAAAGCGGACAATTCCTTTCAATCTTCTCCCTTCCCGGTGGTAAGGCACAAAGGGCAATTTATCAGCCGTGGGAAACTCATCATTGGCCAATGCAAGGTTTTTAAAACCAAACTGCTTTTGCAGAAAGTATACAAACCGCATCGTTTTTGCTTTTGCTTTTTGATATGCTTCCTGCCGCTGCTGGTAAGTAAGCGCAATGCTGTTGAGGTACATATCATTGCCCTTGCCCGGCCAGTTAATCATGTACTTGCCATTGGGCAGCTTGCCATAGTCGAGCATTTTTTGCGCCGTTACATCCGAAGTAAGTTTGGCAGGCACACTGCAAAACTCGTTGCAGCAGCCATCAAACTCCATGGGGTCGTAATTGGCGGGTTTGGCAATCGTGTTATCTGTACCCCTGCCATAATCTTTCAGTATGGCCACATAGGTAAGGTCCTGTATGATGTCATTACTTTCCGGCACCTGCACATTTTCGCCGGTGCTGCTGCTGGCTTCCATGCCCACATCAAAAGGAATGCCTGCATCAGCCATCACATCGCCCAGGTCGGTAGCATCTATGGTAACGGTAGACAATACCTGCAATTTTTCTTTTTTATCATTTTCAAAAATGGCCCCGGTGATGGTGTTACCCTTTTTAATCACTTTTACAAAATGCCATTGATAAAGCACGGTTAGTTTTTTTTCGGCTGCAGCCATCCCTTTAAAAATGCTGTCGCCTGCATGCGGTTCAAACAGGGTATTGCTTACCCAGCCGGTAGCCACTTTGGCCGGGCCACCATACAGTTTGTACACTTGCTCCCTGAACGCTGCAAAAATACCGGAAGGCATATTGTGGTTGCCATCAAAAGCCGATACACCGGCAGCCGTTATCATACCACCCAGCCATGGTGTTGGCTCCGCAATAACAGTACTCACACCCATGCGTGCCGCCTGTATGCCAGCAGCCGTGCCGCCAGTACCGCCGCCTATCACCAGCACACCTGTACGCAGTACACGCTGCGCTTGCGCCCCCGCAAGCGGAAACAGTAACAGCAGCAGTATGGCATGTACAATCTTCATCAAGTGTTGTAAAAAATTATATTGAGTCAAATGTTTTCCATACCTGGTGCAATGCCCTTGGCACATGAAAGCAGCCCTTCCATTTACCACCTTTCAAATCAAGCAGCACTTCGCCCCTGCGGTTGAGATAGCCAAACCATTCGCCATGCTCTTTGTCTTTAAAATGCTGCCAGGTATAGGCATGTGTTTTTTCAAACCATTGCAGGCAGCGTTCATCACCCGTGTAAGCGTACCCTTTGGCCAATGCCACCAGCGCTTCCACATGTACCCACCATAGTTTTTGATCCCACTCCAACTGTTGCGGCGGATTACCTTTTACATCCAGAAAATAAAATATACCGCCATAGGTTTTATCCCAGCCATGCTCCAGCGTATCCAGCATTATTTTTTTTGCCTTTGCAATCAGCGCTTCATCATTCATGCGTTTGCCCAAATCCATAATAAACCACATGGCTTCAATGGCGTGGCCGGGGTTGAGCAAGCGGCCCTCAAAGCTGTCGCAAAAACTGCCATCTTCATATACATTCTCCAGTACCAATCCCATTTCGGGCTGGTAAAAAACATCCATCACTTCGCTGATGACGGTGGGTATAAAACTGTCAACCCTTTCACTTCCCAGTATGTGTTCCATCTCCAGCGACAGGTTACACAATATCATCGGCAGGCTGAAGTTTTTAAGGTTGCGGGTGCCGGGATAAGCTTTGCTGTACTGCCCCTTCCAGTTATGTCGCCTTTCAATAATGCGTTCAAAAGTATCCGCTGCAATTGTTTTATACTTGTCTAATTGTGTTGCTTTGTGCAATGTGGCAAAAGCCATCACCGCAAAGCAATCGCTAAAAATATTGTAAGGCTGCACCAGGGGCCTGCCATCTGCGGTAAGTGAAAAATACCAGTTACCTTTGGCATCACGGCCATATTTTTCCATAAAGCCGGCGCCATGCAGGGCCATGTCCAGCCAATCTTTTTTTTGCTCCACATTGTGGTACATATAGCTGAAGCACCAAACCTCCCTGCCTTGCAGCCACATAAATTTATCGGTATCATATACTTTCCCTTCCCGGTTGAGGCAGGTAAAAAAGCCGCCGTTTTTTTCATCACGGCTGTTGGCAAGCCAAAAGGGCAATATGTTCTGCAGCAGCTCATCCTTATACTGCTGTGCATATTTTTTTACGGCATCAATATTTGTATCGGTAACCTGCGGTTCTGTTGTTACACCATCCATAATAACTGGTTAAATGATTGAGTAGCAGGTACAATAATAAAAAATTTATCCAAATTCTCCAAACTTATTAAATTTATTTTTTAACTGCTGCTGCATTTAGCCTCCAGCCGAATTTTTCTGTTGCAATTCTGCCGGTTTGTATATCTTTAAGCCAAAGCCGATACAGCAATATGACCGATACGCATTTAATTTTTGAGGTTTTTTCTGATACAGACTCGTATGGGGTGGTGTATAAAAACAAACTGCTTAAAAGGCAGATTATCAACTATTTAGATGGGTCTGACAACGCTACCATAGCTGATTTGACCAGGGAGCTGAACATCAGCGCACCCAAAATAACCAGCCTGGTTACCGACCTGATACAGGACGGACTTATTAAAGATTATGGAAAAGTAGACTCCACCGGCGGGCGCAAAGCCAGCGTATATGGCCTGGTGGCCGAATCCTGTTTTTTTATAGGGGTGGATATAAAGCGTTACTACATCAATATCGGCCTGATAGATTTTAAGAAGAACCTGGTTACAGTAGAGGAAAAAATACCCTACAATTTAGAAAACTCAATGGCTGCTTACGAAAAACTGATTGCCATCATTACTGATTTTATTGCCAATGCGCCGGTGCCAAAAGAAAAAATACTGAGCATGGGCATCAATCTTTCGGGCAGGGTAAACCATACCACGGGCTACAGTTACAGCTTTTTTCATTTTCACGAAGAGCCGCTGAGCCAAACGATTGAAAAAGAGATCGGCATCCGCACTTTTTTAGAAAATGATTCCAAGGCGATGTCGTACGGCGAGTTTTGCAGCGGCATTGTAAGCAACGAAAAAAATGTGTTGTTTGTAAACATTGATTATGGGGTGGGCCTGGGTATTTTAATAGATGGAAAACTGTACTACGGCAAATCGGGCTTCAGTGGCGAGTTTGGGCATATCCCTTTTTTCAACAATGAGATCATCTGCCATTGCGGCAAGAAGGGCTGTTTAGAAACGGAAGCTTCGGGTACGGCGCTGCTGCGCATGTTTCAGCAGAAAATTGAGCAGGGCTCCAGTTCCCTGCTGGTAAAAAAAGGAAAGAGTACCAGCGAACTGCGCTTAGCCGATATAATAGAAGCTGCCCAGGCAGAAGATGTACTGAGCATTGAACTGATTGCCGAAATAGGCGAAAAAATAGGCCGGGGTCTGGCTGTACTTATTAATATATTTAATCCTGAGCTGGTGATACTGGGCGGCACACTGGCCGAAACCGGCGACTACATCAGGATTAAATATATTAATAAGTACAGCCAGACCCCGGCCTATTTTTTCGCCTATTTCGGCAATCAGTTCAATGCTCAGTACATCTT
>JANMDL010000481.1:0-3446 GCA_031376295.1 Chitinophagales bacterium | reverse complement strand
GTAATTGGTGTAATCTTTATAATTCGTGACACATAATCCGTGTAATTGGTGTAATCTTTATAATTCGTGACACATAATCCGTGTAATTGGTGTAATCTTTATAATTCGTGACACATAATTCGTGTAATTGGTGTAATCTTTATTATTCGTGGCACATAATTCGTGTAATCCGTGCAATCAGCATAATCCGTGATCCAATTGCCTTCAGTTATTTCAAAAAAGCCTTTGCCCTGCTTTTAAAAGCGGCCGTCTGGTGCGGTAACTGGGCTTCTATCAGTAATTTTATTTCAGGTATAATTTCAGGATATAATTTAGCAAGCTTACCCAGTACAGTTAATGAGAATGCTTTTACTGCTACGGCTTCTGTGGGTGATGCCACATAGCCGAAGCAAATATCCATCACTTGCCCCTGGTATTTTACAGGAATATCCACATATTGCAGCAGGCGGATGGTATTTCTTTTAACGGCATCATGCAGGTTTGGTTGCTGCAGTTTCTTTATCAGTTTCGCAAAATTCTTCTTAATAAAGGCAGGGTGAGCTTCTACGCAATAACTTAGAGGCCAGGCCGCCCTTTGCGTTACCCGGTATTCCTCACTTAAAAAAAGGGTAAACAGTTCATCAAACCGCTGCTGCGAACTGCCTACCCATTCCACAACCACCATACAGTTGGCTTTTGAGTGTTCTTGTAAAATTTGTTCCCTTAGTTTCACCTGGTAAAATTATTAAATCTTATTTTCATGCAGAAATAATATAATGTGCAGCAAAAAATAATTCAGCAATATGGTTTTGATGATAATGCAGCAATTGCTCCACTGGGCAATGGTTTGATTAATGCAACATGGCTGGTTAACACCTTTGCTGGTGATAAATTTGTATTGCAACGCATCAATCACAATATATTTAAAGATCCGGCTGCCATCGCTTTTAATATCCGCAGCGTCGGGGCATATCTTCAGCAGCAGCACCCCGGGTATTTTTTTACGCATCCGCTTGTTACTGCCAGTGGCGCTGATTTGGTGGAGGCCGGAGGTGAATGGTACAGGATGTTTCAGTTTATTGAGGGTTCACTTACGATTGATGTGGTGGAGTCTCCCGGTCAGGCTTATGAAGCAGCCAAACAGTTTGGCAGGTTTACGGATCTGCTCAGCGGCTTTGATGCAGCAACACTTAAAATAACCCTGCCTGATTTCCACAACCTTCCCATGCGGTATGAGCAGTTTGAAACAGCTTTAAAAAATGCTGCACCTGTACGCCTTCTGGCAGCCAAAAAAGAAACCAGTCTTTTACTGGAGCATAATGATATTGTAAAAAAGTACATGGACTTATTACCTGATTTGACAATAAGGGTTACCCATCACGATACTAAAATAAGCAATGTATTGATTGATAAGGATGGTAAGGGCCTCTGTGTAATTGACCTTGATACGGTGATGCCGGGTTATTTTATCAGCGACGTGGGAGACATGATGCGCACTTATCTTTGCCCGGTGAGTGAGGAAGAAAAGAATTTTGAGCGGATAGTGGTACGGAAAGAGTTTTATAAAGCATTGAAGGAAGGTTACCTGGCAGAAATGAAAGATGAATTATCTGCCATTGAAAAAGAGCATTTTTTGTTTGCTGGTAAAATGATGGTGTATATGCAGGCACTTCGTTTTTTAACTGATTATTTACACAATGATATTTACTATGGTTCCCGATACGAAGGTCACAATCTTGTGAGAGCGGGTAACCAGCTTGCTTTGCTGCAGCAGTTGATATTGCTGCAGGATATGGCGTAATAAAGCGTGAAGGTATGTTAATTTGTCTGTTAATAAATACCCTGCTGCGGGTATTGTAAGGAAACTGCGGGTAGCTATTTTTGAGCAAAATTAAATGTATGCGCAAATTGTTTATGTTAATGGCTGTTTTATTAATGTACGGCAGTATGGTGCAGGCTCAGGAGCTGCCTGCAATAGCTGCTAAAAACGGCACTGCGTTTTTTATTCCTTCGGTTATTTGCAAAAAATACAAACTGGAAGCTGCTAAAGGCGATGCCTGGATGAAAGTGTACAATAACCTTGCAGATAAAGCCGCAGTGCAGCGGGTAAATGATATACGCTGGCAGGCAACAACTAAAGCTGCAGCTATAGAATGGTATAACAATAATGGCAAGATGCTGAATGAGGACGGTAATGATATTACAGATGCTGTTACTAAACCGGCCGGTGTGGATGCCTGGAATGTATACGAAGCCAGTGAGGAAATGAAAAATATGATGGAGGCAATGGGGGTGAAACAAAACCAGTTTACTTTCACTTTTACAGTGGATAAATATGTGGCTAAAATATTTGTGGGTATGGCCGATGGCAAAAGTGTGGCAGATGCCTGGAAGTTTGCCAAAGAAGGGTTGAAAGCCACTTTAAAGGCAGCAGGTAAACCAAAGCTGGCAGCGCTGTTGTTGTGATATTAATAATAAAAAGTTGTTTTTATTTTTGGAAGACCCGGTGAAAGCAAATTTTTTGAAATCATTTCAACCGGCAGTTTGCTGGCATTACAGGTAATTGCTAAACTGTCCCGCTGCCAATAATTACCAGTTGTGCCGGGCTGGGCAGCGAAATAAATGCGGTTAACCGGCAGTGGTAAATGCCAGCCAATTTCGCCGTCGCCAAGGGTATAGCCGTTGTAATCATAATAAGGGTATACCTGCAGCAGGGCTTTGGCTAATGGATTTTTACAGGTGTCGTATGCCGTAGTATAAGTGTAGGTTAAAGCACCGGTTTGCGAATAGAATTTTTGTATTTTTTGCAATCCGGTATTGATGTTTTTTATGGTGATGCGGTTATTGCTTACACCGCCCCCGCCAATGATTGGTTCAATGGTAGTACTTAATGAAAATGAGTCGGCATTGATATAGCTGATTGTTTTGCTTCTTTTAGCATATCCAAAAGCACCAAAACCCTGGTCTTGATAAGTTGAGCCTGAATCTTTTACCAACCTGTTTATGACATCATAAAAAAGAAAAGCCGTATCCCGTACATAAGAACCGGGGGCGCCCCGCTCATTGTTTCCATATACCAGTTTATAAGGCAGGCTGTCGCTTCCATTATAGTAATATTCCCTGTAGTAGCCAGTGTCAGGCGGATTTGGGCCGTTTACATAATCAATCATAACCGATTTTTTGATGCGGTAAGCGGAGTCGTAATAAAAATAATAAATATAAAGCAGCAATGAACCAGGCGCATCCAGCCGGCCTTCAATTCTTTCAACGGTAGTAGTGTCGTATATTTTGCCGGGAACCGTTTGTGGCAATTCAAGATTGGAATCTTTACGGCAGGATGCTGTAAGTAAACTGTAAGTAATGAAGAACAAAAGTGTATGGCAGAGCTGCATGACCTTTTTTTACAAGATACTACTTTTTTAAATATGGGTTTTATGTCCGGGATAATAAATGCTGCTTAAAATTTT
>JANMDL010000421.1:0-3443 GCA_031376295.1 Chitinophagales bacterium | reverse complement strand
CTTACAAACTTATCCGTAATAGATATTTTGTATAAAGAACTGTATGGTCATCTTGAAAATGCAGAAACAACATTTAATGGCTTACTTGACACAATCGTTCATGCATATAAGAAGCGTTCTTCGACACTTCAAAAAAAAGATTTAAAGAAATTAGAGTAAGGAAAATGGTTTTTAAGTAATGAACTTGCCGGAATGAGCCTGTATGTAGACCGGTTTTGCGGAAGCCTTCAAAACCTTGAAAGCAAATTAGACTATTTTAGTGAGCTTGGGGTAAACTTACTCCACCTCATGCCTTTATTTGAAAGCCCAGAAGGAGAAAGTGATGGCGGGTATGCTGTTTCGGATTTTAGAAAAGTAAATCAAAAATTTGGTAATATAGAAGATGTACGCAAGCGTTTGGTGTTTACCACTCATACGCCGGAAGAAGCCGGCAATGAAAAACACGACATTTTCCTTTGCGAAAAAATGAGTTATTTCTGCGGAATGAAGCTTGACGAAGTGCGCAAACTCACCGGTATTAAAGATGATTTGTTTAACCATTCACTCGCTGCACTGCGTTTTGCAAAATTAGCCAATGGTGTGTCACAGCTTCATGGAGAAGTAAGCCGGCAGATGTGGGGCAAGTTTGAAGGCATCTGCGAAATAAAAGCCATTACCAACGCACAGAACTGGCGTTACTGGGCCGATAAGCAGATGTATTATTTTATGGACGATGATGACAATGAGCGTTTTGATGACCGCAAGAAATTTTTAAAGAGAAGAGCTTTTGATTTGGTAGCCGATCAAACCGGCAAATTACTCAACCCGGATGTGTTTACTATTGTGTGGGCACGCCGTTTTGCCGGGTACAAAAGGGCAGAACTGCTTACAAGAGATCACAAGCGTTTTGAAGCATTACTCAACAGTAAAAAGTATCCCGTTCAGATTATCTGGGCAGGTAAGCCTTACCCGGTTGATTACCCCGCAATCAGCGATTTTAACCACCTGGTAAACCTGAGCAAGCAATATAAAAATGTAGCAGTTTGTACCGGGTATGAATTGTCATTGAGTAAGCGGCTCAAACAGGCTTCTGATGCATGGCTTAATAATCCCCGGGTGCCAAGGGAAGCAAGCGGAACCAGTGGTATGACGGCCGCCATGAACGGCGCTGTAAACGTAAGTACGAACGACGGCTGGATCTGTGAATTTATTAATCATGGCAACAATGGTTTTGTGGTGCCGCCGGTTGACTACGCCAATATGCACGTGCAGGAGCAGGACGAATACGATTTGGTTAAATTGTATGAGATACTTGAAAACCAGATACTGCCCATGTACTACAATAATTTTGAAGTATGGAGGCAAATTGTAAAAAATGGCATGCGTGATGTGCGCTTCCAGTTTGACAGTAACCGCATGGCAGATGAGTATTATAAAATTTTATACGCATAAGCAGCATTATTTTTTTTAAAAGCGGTGGCAACACCGCTTTTTTTATGGGGCTTGGTTCATAGGCTGCTGTTGTATCAGTTTTTACCTGTCCATTTGTCGAAGTACCAGGTAAATCCGAGTGTGAACAGCCTGGGGAGCGTATTAAACTGGTTGATGGCCTGTAGTGTGGCAGTTTGTGCAAATGTTACGATATTACTGATATTGAATATATTACGCACACTTGCCACAAGTCTGCAGCGGTTTTTCTTTGTAAAATATTTGGCCACATCGGCCCGCAGGAAGGGGTTTACCCTGTTGTCGGGTGAATTTCCCCCATTAAACTGAACATTGGCGTTAAAGGTTGTGTACCACTCGTTGGAGAAAGAATTTTCCATGGTCAGGATGAGGGAGTTCCGCAGGTCGCCCCGGCTGCTTCGGGCATCTTTATAACCATTGTAATTTGTTTGCCATTTTATATCAGCCTCAGTGTTCTTGCTTATTTTCCACCTGCCACCAAAGTAAAATATACCAAAAAGCGAATTGAAACTGAAAGGGACATTGTTGTTCAGGGCATAGGATGAGTTACCTGAAACGAACAGGGAAGCAAAAGCGTTAAAGGGTTTACTGGCGTTGAAGTTAAGCCAGAAAAGTGACAGGTTCACCTGCTTTGTGCTGCCATACTGTGTAAATGTATGGCTGATTTTTCCGCGGCTGTCAGTAAAAGACGTTGCTGTTACTGGGTCATTTATGTATATGCCCTGTACACCAGCCGATAAAAGATTTCCTGATTTCCCGCTGCTGCTGAAAGAAGCACTGGCTGCATGCCTCAAAGCCCCGTCGAGCATGGGATTACCAATGCGCACCTGTTGTATGTTTGTGCTGTCTGGCAATGGTATCATCTGGTCATTGGCTGGTATATCCCATCCTGCCCGGTACTGGAGGATAAGGTTCTGAGTATTGCTTAATTTTTTCTTGTACAAAACAAAGGGCAGCAGCAGTGGTTTCTTTCTCAGGCCAAGCCTGTTGTTATTGAAATTTCTTACAGATTGCCAATAGTAGAAACTAAGACCGGTAATAAAAGTGGACTTGGCTTTTTTATACAAAAGATTAACCAAAGCCTGGCTGCGGTAATTGCTTATGGATACAGGATTTCCTGACATCATGGACAGGTACCTGCTGTATGTTCCGCCTGCCGAATCATAATTATAAGCAGCCTGCTCAATACTCCATGTATCATAGCGGCTGTTAATTCTCATTTCAAAAAGAAGTTCCCGGTTTACCGGAAAGCTTTGCACCAGTTGCAGTTCGGATATATGCCTGCTGCCCGACCGGTTAACCTGCTGGTTATTAAAGCCAAGCCCCGTATTTATGTAGGTATTATCAAAGCCATTTTTTTCATACTCGTACCTGGCGTAGGCAGAAAAAACACGAGCCGGTTTTTTAAAGCGGTGCAACCACATACACTGGGTTACGAGGTTTAGCCTGCGGGTTTCGGGGCTGGTAAATGAGGTAATCAGGTTTTTAAGAATAACCCCGTTTTCGGGCGTGGTGAGTAAATTCCGGGTACTGGAAGATCTTGCTGTTTCATCTTCGGAAAACCTGATTGTTTGACCAAGCTTAAAAGTGTTACGGTTACCCGCAGAAACCTGATGACTTATATTGGCAAGCAGGTTGTACCGGCTTACAAATTCATTGGTATTGCTGCTGTCTTTTTGCGTAAATGGATTGATGAAGAGTGAACCGTAGTAATCCTGTATTTGTGAGCGGTTAAATTTTTCTGTAAGTAAAAAGGCATCTGTGCTGCTTTTTTTGCCGCTGCTACTCAGGCTTATCCCGCCACTGGTTACCCTTGTAATGCCATACTGGGTTGCACCACTTTCAAAGAGGTTGTCGTCTGAACGGGTTACAGAAACATTGCCCTGGCCCTGCTGCTCGGTAATGGAATATGCCGCAATATCTTTTTTAAAGCTGTTGGTAAATGAATACAGGCTTTGCTCAGAAAGCGACCTTTCATTTACATTGTTGTGGTTAAT
>JANMDL010000413.1:0-12478 GCA_031376295.1 Chitinophagales bacterium | reverse complement strand
GGAATCGTCTGCATCGGGGCTGTGACATCTAAATTACCTTATCGGCGCAAAGCCTTTCCGAGACATCGGGGATAACTCAAAGCAGCCTCACGGAATCGTCAACGAAAAGTTGTTGATTGGGCTTACGTAGGAGAACTATTTTTTAACTTAAAATAAAATTTATGGCAGCACACATTGAATTAGATGTAGTAATTAATCCGGGCAAAGACCTTGTAGAAAAAACTGGAAAACATTTGTACTTAAAATCAAAGTTAGATGTTACAGAATACAATGAAGAAAGAGGAGAAGTATGGTTTAATTATAATGGCGTTAATTACAAAGCACTCGTTGATAGTTATGCTGCTTTTCGGGACGAACTTTTGGAGTAATGGATTTAAAGACTGTTTTAGCATCTCTTTGATGCTCTCTTTTCAAATCAGGATATAAAAAATTGCATAAAGCATAAATTGCAGAATCAGCATCTTCCAAAGAAAGGTTTAAGCTATTAATACCGCCTTCAAGGATTCGGTACGCATTAGCAATATTTTTAGAGCAACCTGTTTCTTTATCATGTTCTGGAAATCTATATTTGGGGTGTTCTTGAATGGTACTACAGCCAACATTGGGTTTTGCGGTAGTGGTGGCTTCGGTAGCATCAATGTGCTTTTTATCGCTGTTGTGCTTTTGTTCCGGCTGACTGTTCATCGCTTGACTTTTTGTTGTTAACTTGTACTTTAGTTTTTTAAATCAACTTCGGCTCCAGCTTTGGGGATAAATCGCCCACCACCATCGCAAAGCCCTATCGTTAGCAACAATTTTAAACGACATCACACTCCTAATATAAACAATGGACAAAGAATTAGAAAAATTAGCCCCTTCAAAACAGTCAGCAGCTAAGACAATGTTTGCCGCTTTTAAAATCTTAAACGAAGCAGGCGGACAACTTCCTGGCAAACAGGTAGTCGACAAAATTCGAGAGACAATTGAATTGAACGACTGGGAGAAACAAGTTTATGAAAAGACTGGTTATGTTAGGTGGGAATCTATTTTACACTTCTATACCATTGACGCAATTAAGGCTGGGTTTTTGAGAAAAAACAAAGGTGTTTGGTATTTGACAGAGGAAGGTGAAAAAGCAATAAAGCTTGGGCCTGCAAAACTTCTTGAAACTGCTTCTCGGCTGTATCGAACTTGGGCTGCAGACAATAAAGAAACTAAACCCAAAAAAGGAAAGGAAACCGAAGAGGAACCGACTGAACTTGAAGAAAATAAAACTCAAACTCAAAAAGCAAACCTTGACTTATTAGAGGAGCAAGCCATTGCAGGCATCAAAGATTTCATAAGAAGTAAAAATGCTTACGAATTTCAAGATATTGTTGCAGCATTATTAAGAGCAATGAATTATCACACACCTTTTATTTCTCCAAAAGGTAAAGACGGCGGTTTGGACATTGTTGCTTATAATGACCCACTTGGTGCGACCGCTCCGAGATTAAAAGTGCAAGTCAAACACAGACCTGACGCAGCGGTTCCGGTTGACGACATTCGTAGTTTGACAGGACTTCTAAATAAGGACGGTGACATTGGTTTATTCGTAACATCAGGAACATTTACATCAGAGGCTGAACGTTCAGCAAGGGAAAGTCACAGACATATAAAGCTATTGGACATTAACAACTTTATTGAATTATGGCAAGAGTTTTATAACAAGTTAACAGACGATGACAAAAATTTACTTCCGCTGCATTCAATTTATTTTTTGGGCAGTAATGACTAAAACTGTTGCTAACATTGGGTTTGGCGTTATTGGGGCAGGACGTTGTTATCTTCAACTGTAGCAACATGGCAGCATTTGTTCGGGCTCGACGTTTTTCAATTTGGCTTTTAGTTGTTAACTTCAACATCATATTTTTAATTGGGCTTTAGTTCCGGGCGGACGATTTTCAAATCCCCCAACAACGCCAAGCCCTGCCCGTTGTGCGTTATTTTATCGAGCACTCTGCTACTTTGAGGGACAATAAAAAAGGTAGACACTTACAAAGAAGTATCTACCTTAATAATCAGAGTGCCACAGGTGATTATTTTGACGAGGGAGGTGTAGTGTCCCTTCCATCAATTTTTGCATCATCATCATTGTTAAGCTCCCAAACATGACCATGATAACCACCATCCTTATCAACATCTAAGTTGTAGATAAAGTCACTTACATGACCATCATCATCAACTTTTACTTTTGCACTGACTGATTCCCCTGTTTCGGGGTCACTTGTGCTGAAAAGGTCAGACCAAAATCCCATGATGTTTTAGTTTAACTGGGTCTGTTTATAAGGTCAGACTTTATTCACCCTACTTACTCTTTAATACAGGTTTTCAGTGTTACCCTGTCAATTGACAATTACTTAATTCTTAAAAAACTGGCTGACAACATCCTTAAATAAAACCGGTACTGAAACATTACTCATGTCAGGATTATCAAAATTCATAAGGCTGTTTTTAAATCCATCATTGGTAGTACCGCTACAATGAACATCATCACCGCCAATATTAACTTCGCCACCTTCGGGATTACCACAATCTGTATGAACCAATGACCCAGTAACAGTTACAGCCGTTCTGCTTGGGTTATCGTTGCAACAGTCTTGGTGATTACAGCAAGGCGATTGACAATTTTCCTTTTGCATTTGTGCTTGCTTCCATTTAGATGGAGTTGGAAGGTGATGCAAAAATTTTCCGAAAACTTTTTTACAATCAATCGCATACTTGTTAGTGTGCAAAATGTGTTGGTGCCAAATCTCATCCACATCACTTGTAGGAGCAATTGGTGTACCCAGCACCTGTGTCATGTACAAATACTGGCGATACTGTTCAATTGCATCATCAGTCCTTTGTTCTGACCAGGTATATTTAATAATCATCCTGTCACGGATTAATGTAAAATCAAGTGACATAATTTTCCCCCACAGGTTGGGGTTTAAATACCTTGCTTCCAAAGCAGGGGCAAAAAATGTTTGTGTTTCCATGTCTTAAAATTTGGTGATAAAATAATTTCAGCATAAAAGTATTTTACTTCAAATAACAATTGTAATCCTATAAGCTGTATTTTGAGCAGTCCAAAAATTATCCAAGAAAAAGTCCAAAATGTGTATTATTTTGGACTACTTATCCAAAGTTTATAAAATGCAGTCCAAAAAAATATGGATACGATACATAGAAGAAGTTGAGGTTGATAGAGACCTCTATCGGCATGTAATTGATATTTTATCAGATAAGGGATTTAGCAATAATGAAATTTGCAAAAAACTAAATTTCAGCAGGAGCAATTTTTATTACATCAAAGCTATAACTTTTGGAGTAAGTAATAAAACAGTTGAATTTGTTAAACATGCTTGTGAATTTATTCATAGAAACTATAGCAGTGAATTTACATTTAACAAAGACAAAAAACGTTTTGAAAAAATTGATACTAATTCAGATAAGCAATTTCACAATGGTGTTTACTATGGCTATTTTAAGGTGCCTTACACAGAAACAATAGGTCATTTCATTTTAGAAGTGGAAAATAAGGAAGTCAAAATGTGGTCACAAGAAAAAAATGCCATAGGGTGTATAAGTTTTGATAAAAGTACATATTGTATAAACTTAGAAGCTACAGATAACGCAAATAACAAAGAGTTTTTAATTGGTAAAAACACAGAAGATATAGACTTAAAGTGTATGATTGCTACATGGAGAAATAGGCAGCACAAAATCTATAGCGTTGTTTGTTTAATAAAACATATGCCAGAGCCAGCGTTTACAAAATGGGAGGAAATTAAAGCCAGTCAACTAAAAATTAAACAAGACTTAATTAAAAACACACCAGCCAACGCTAAATCGGTCTTCAACAACGAAAAAATCAAATTCATTCATATTGACAACATTAATTTATGAAACCTCAAAGTTTTAATACTCCTAATTTTTCAGAGCTAAGACAGAAATTAAAAATGACGAACATAGAGGATATTGAATATAAAATAACCGAGTATGAGAAATTCTTTTTCTTAATAAAAAAATATCCAAAATTAAAAGCAGTGCCTACAAAATCTATTGACATTGTTTGGCATTATCATTTAGGCGACACTAACCTTTATAATAAAGACTGCATCGCTTATGTAGGACATGCTATACAACATAAAGAATCAACTTCTAATGCTGAACTTCTTGACTTAGAAAATAATTTTCGTACAACTAATGAACTTTGGTTATTAAATTTTGACCAATCTTTAGGCAGTAGGGACGAAATGGCAATCTGTGGTGTCGGTGATGATGATGGCGGCGACAATGGCGGTGGACATGGCGGCAACGATGACTAATTCATGCAGACCAACACAGCAAGACAAAAAACAACGCACAACATTGGTATTGCTGCAAGTGGGGCTGGACGTTGAAACTTCGGCTGTTTGCATCGCTGTACTTTTGTTCGGGCAGACGAGTTTCAATTTGGCTTTTTGTTGTTAACTTCAACTTCATATTTTCAATTGGGCAGCGGTTCCGGGCTGGACGTTATAAAATATCCCACCTGCAGCAATACCTGCCCGTTGTGTGCTATTTTTTAGACACCCTAAACTTCAAACGATGACTTTTATAAAAGACCAATCATACCGTGACATAAAGAAACAACTGTTTGAGTATTTCCAAAATAATTTCAAGACCGAAAAAGAAGGTAGTCATCCAAGCGATTACAACTATCATCTAAAAGACATTCCTAATTCTTACTTTAGTGCTGTTGATGTACATTCAAAAGCAGGACAGTTTCTGAGGCGATACTTAATTGTTGCAATTCAAAATGGCGACACAACCCAAAATACTCCAGAAAGCTACTCTCAATATTTAGACCTTCTATGTGATTTGCCAAATCCAACTGGCAACACTTACAATCAGGGCATAGCAGTAATACTTGTGGACAACAACATAAAATTTCCTGAACTGTTGTTACAAAAAGAGCTTAGACAGATTAACTGTGGTTCTTAATAAATGATAGGCAATGAAAGTAAACATCATAACAAGCTCCGAAGACTGTATTGACTTTCTTTCGTTTTTCCAACTTAAAGGAAATCATTCTCTTAATGTTGTATATGAATTCCCAAAAGAAGTTGGTCAACTTCCTGAATTTACAGAAAACGAATATGGGTGGACTTCCTGGCTTCGTATGAATAGCTTTTCATTCTTAAAACAAATAGATTACTCTGACAGAGATTTAAGTGAACAACTTTTAAAAACTAACACTTATAAACTTCAATCTTTCCTTAATAAAAATAAGTCGTTGACCTATGGTAAGTTTCAAGACCTTTTTTTCTATAAAAACGAGGACTGGAAATATGAAACAATGACTTTGAAAGAAAAAATTGCTCAAAGAGAGAAACTTAAAATCAATGAAAATTGTTTTGGGCTATCTCTTAACTTCCTCTACCATGAAAACGAAGAAGGTGTTTGGGTAGAAGATGAAGACTTTAAAGCATCATACGAGCAACTGAAAATATTTTATTCTTCATTTGTTGACAAATATCATTCATCATTGCTATTTCTTCTTCCTCATTTTGACCCAGACGCTTGTGATGAGATAGAAATATTAGAAGGAAGATATTATCCTGACAATTACTCTCCTTATGACGAACAAGACCAAGAAGATGGTTGGGCAGAATTAGGACGGGAAGAAGAACGCAGAATGGATGAAGAAACTGATGGCTTTTGGAGATGGAACATTGACTAAAACAGCACACAACATTGGTATTGCTGCAAGTGGGGCTGGACGTTGAAACTTCGGCTGTTTGCATCGCTGTACTTTTGTTCGGGCAGACGAATATCTATTTGGCTTTTTGTTGTTAACTTCAACTTTATATTTTCAATTGGGCAGCGGTTCCGGGCTGGACGTTATAAAATATCCCACCTGCAGCAATACCTGCCCGTTGCCTGCAACCCTACTCCCACACTCTGCGACGCAATCCGACAACAACTTTTACCTTATAATTTTTGAAGAAAATCACAATTTTTGAGAAATTTTCTCGTTTTTGATTCATTTATGCTTATTTTGTACCAAGTTTGAGAAATTCTCTCACAATTATAAACGAAAAACTATGTTACTCGAATTCACAATAGGAAATTTCCTCTCAATTAAAACTAAAAAGACTTTAAGTCTTGAAGCTACATCTATAAAGGAACACCTTGACACAAATGTGGTGAAACTTGATAGATTTCAATTGCTAAGGGGTGCCGTTATTTATGGAGCCAATGCTGGTGGAAAAAGCAATCTCATTAAAGCAATGAGTACAATGCGAAGAATTGTAAAGCAAAGTTTTGACGCTTCTTCAACGGATGAGTTAGGAATAACTCCTTTTTTACTTAGCACAGAGACATCAAATAAACCCTCATTTTTTGAGATTCTATTTCTGATTGGTACGATAAGATATCGTTATGGTTTTGAAGTAGATAATACATCTGTAAAATCAGAATGGTTATTTGAATCAAAAATAAAAAGTGAGAAACCACTTTTTATTAGAGAAGGGGATGGAATTGATGTCTCTCCAAGTTTTAAGGAAGCAAAAGATTTAGAAGAAAAAACAAGAGACAACGCTTTATTTCTCTCTGTGTTAGACCAATTCAATGGAACTACGGCAAAATCAATTATGAAATGGTTTTCTAATTTCATTACTATTTCAGGTTTATCACATGAACGTTACAAAAATGTAACATTTAAAATGTTAGAAGATGAAAATACCAAGCCGCAATTACTTGATTTTTATAAAAAGCTAGATTTAGGTTTCGATGAAATTGACTTAGAAAAAACCCCTTTTGATACAAAAGACATTACTAAACTTTTCAATGAAGAATTTACTAAGCAATTTTTATCCGATATAGAAGGAAAGAGTAAAATCGACATTAAAACGATTCACAAAAAATACAATAATGAAAATGAAGTTGTTGGATTTGAAAAGTTCGATATGAGAAGACAAGAATCTTCAGGAACAAATAAAGTATTTAATATTTCAGGGCCTGTATTTGATGTACTAAAAGATGGCGGTGTTTTAATTATTGATGAATTGGATGCTAGCCTTCATCCATTAATGACATTAATGATAACAAAACTATTTAACTCCTCTGAGTTTAATAAAACGAATGCCCAACTTATTTTTGCGACTCACGATACCAATTTATTTGAATATGGACACTATCGAAGAGACCAAATCTATTTTGTCGAGAAAGATGTTTACGGTGCTTCTGATTTATATTCATTAGTAGAATACAAAGAGGATGGAGGTAAAAAAATTAGAAAAGACCGCTCTTTTGAAAAGGATTATATTCAAGGAAGATACGGCGCTATTCCCTTTATTGGCAACCTACATAAACTACTAAATTAATGGCTAGGAAAATAAAAATTCCTAACCATTTACAAAAGAGATTGGTTAGGGGAAATGCTAAGAGAAAAATTGATATTAGAACAAAAAGGAAGTACTATTTAATAGTATGTGAAGGTGTTCAAACAGAGCCTAATTATTTTGAAGCCATAAAAGAACGATTACCTAAAGGAGTTCTAACATCATGTCATATTGAAATTGAAGGTGCAGGTAGAAATACAGAATCACTTTTGGATGAAACAATTCGACTTATGGGGAAATGGCATGAGGAAACTGGTCGTCAAATAGACAAAGTTTGGATAGTTTTTGATAGAGATAGCTTCGAAGCACAACAATTTAACAATGCTATTACCAGATGCAAGCAATCGAAGCCAGAAATAGGCTGTGCCTGGAGTAACGAAGCTTTTGAACTATGGTATCTTCTTCACTTAATTTATTTTGACAATGCCATAAGAAGAACTGAATATCAGAGAATGCTCGAGGAACAGTTATCTAAGAAAATAGGCCAACCATTTAAGTACGCAAAAAACAGCAAAGAAATGTTTAGCATTCTTGCTCAATATGGAAATATAGATTTTGCAATTGATAATGCGGTTAGACTTGAAGAAATATGGGAAGGACAAGAGGACTATGCAAATCACAAACCTTGCACAAAAGTTCATCACTTGATTATTGAATTACGATTATTAGTAAAATCTTTTGAAAAGGTTGAATAGCTCAACTAAGGGCAGCAGGCAACATGGGGTTTGCCAAAATGGGGGCGGACGGAAGCCGTGTTTCAACTTTTGTTTTTCAATTTGGCTTCATATCCAGCAGGACGTTATTAATTTAGCTATGTGCAAATCATCAGCTTTTATTTATAAATTTAGCTTCAGTTAGCCGGGCGGACGGAATTCTATTTCCCCCACTTCGGCAAGCCCTGAACGTTACCGGAAACCCTATTGAAGCAGCTTTTAGGTCGAAGAGAAGGGAAACATTACACAGCGAAAGTGTTATCATTTTTATTATTCAAAATTTTCTGTGTACATTATAACAAATTTAAACTCCTCACAATAGATGAAAAAACTAAAGTCAACTCTTAAATTAATTGAATTATCAAGTTTAGCCTTAAGCCTCGCTTTTCACAAAACAATCATTAATTGGCTCCAAAAAAATGATTTAATTAAAGAAGGAGTTATTTCTTTTATTGTGTCAATAGTCATTATTATTCTCATCTTTTTAATAATTGACTTTATATTGGATAAAATTGTGGAACTTAAATTCATACGAAAACTAATTTTAGGAGAAGATTACATCGAAGGACAATGGGCTGAATTAGCCTATGATGCTACGAGTAACACAGACATTTCCTACAGTCTACTAACAATAAAAGGCGATGGCGAAAGCCTTGTATTAAATGGCGACAGTTTTGACGTTAATACTTTTGTGCATATAGGAAGCTTTGTTTCCAATTCAATAACTTATGAATACCCACATTTATTTTATAATTACAAATATGACATTAACAGTCAAATTAATTCAAAAGAAGGTATGTCAAGGATAAAGTTCATTTCCAGAATTGGGAAGGAGCCACTGATTCATACTGGTTTTTTTATAGATATAGATAGTAATAAAAAAGTAAACTTTATTTCTTGGAAAATTATTGATAAAAAACTTGTTGCTAAACTATCAAATCCTGAGAACTTCAAAACTGAAATCACATCATTTATCGCTAAAATGAGACAAGGAAGTATCGCAAAGCAAATTAAACTTGAAAAACCAAATGAAGGGTAAATCATTACAGGATGTGTATTCAGAAGGGTTATTCGACAATTCAGAATCGGAATATTTAACAAGAATGTTTTACGAAGATGAATTGTTAGAATTGTCGAATATTATTAAACTTCACGAAAATAGTTTAGAAGAGTTTATTGAATTAATGCTTAATCGCTTTGCAAATGACGTCGCTTATAACAAATGCTTTGACTGGAATATAGGTAGTACGTTACAACATTTTGAGCCAAGAACCGTAATTAATGCCTTCATTAAAATTAAGCAATCTCCTATTTTAATTGACTCTATCGGATTAACATGGGTCTTAGGAGAATTCAAAATAAAAGATGAGATTATCATAGAGTATCTTAACAATGTTATTAAAAAAAGTAAGAACTCCGAAGCATGGTGGCGGGCTGCATTTTCTTTGGAACAGTTAAATCAGGGCGAAGCCTTGATACTTCTTAAAAGGTCGCTGAAGGCTGAAGGCTTAGAAAGCCTGGATTCATATCTTAAAAGCTTATCAAACAAAAAATCTGTTATTGGGATTTTACTTCTAAGCAATAACAAAAACATACGTGAAACTATATATCCTAGTTTAAAAGAGAAATTTCTTTTAGAGAAACAAAATGAAGTTTTAATTAATTGTATTTGGCTTCTTGGTAGATTACGACTCATTGACAAAGAAATTACAGAAAAGATTTCGGAAATATTTAGTACAAGTAAAAACTATGAACTTATTTATTATACATGCAACGCAATTCAAGAAGTATCTTCCCCAGCATTTTTTAAAATTTTTGAACATCTGATTAACTCAGAAGATTCTTTACTTCGTAAAATGGCAGTTCGAGGTATTTCTAATATTGAACAAAGTTCAAACCAAAAAATATTGGAAGAAGCCTTAATAAAAGAAAAGAATCCAAATGTAATTTCCGAAATATGTGTTGGGCTTTATAAAATAACGAACACTATTACAAAGCAAAAAAAACAATTAAAAAAGGATTATCGTGATGTTGAAAATGGATTAATTTTCGATGATAGTGATAAGTGGTATGCAGACCCATCTATATATGAGGTGTTTTCATTTGCAGAAGACCCGGAAAACATTTGCCTTAATCTAATTTTAAATGAAATTAAGTTTCGTAAACTTTCAATAACTAATCCTATTGATATTGCAACAGGTACTGGCAGGGCTCTTCGTTTTTTCGTAGACAATATTAATTATACGGGTAAATTCTTTGGTATTGATAAAAGCAAACAGATGTTAGACCACCTCAAAACTGCCGTTAATAGAAAGCATAGCTATATTCATAACACAGAATTAATAGAATCTTCTATAGTTGATATGAATCTACAACTTAAGTCAAATTTAATTCTAAGTAGCTTTGGCTTTCCATCTAAAATTACGGACAGAGAATTATGCTTTCAAGAACTTAGAACAATAAGTAATCATCTATTGGATGACGGTTTGTTTATCACCCTTGGGTGGGACGAGTCATTTAATGACGAATTGAATAATTATTGGTACAGACATATACCAGATGGAATTGATGCCAAAGATTTTGAAACATGGAGAGTCAAGAGAAAGGAAAAAATTTTATCCCCAAGAAATTGTAATTTAACATGGTATAAAACGGGAATTAATGTTCCCTTACAATATAATAATTTAAAAGAGGCTGCTAAAATTATGGGGTATTTATTTGGAAGGGATGCCGCCGAAAATGTGATTAACAATAATATAACCGAATGGAATATGTCACTTGGCATAACTTTAAATACAAAAGCTGAAATTGAAAAAATAATTAGCGAATATTACAACTCTTAAAAGAAATTTATAATGAAAAATATTACTGTCAACCGAGTTCTGGATACTACAAAGTACGTTGTAGAAAACGCCGACTTTGTTAAAATTAACCAACAGAAATTAATTGATTTAGCCAAATCATTTGAAACGCAACAAGATTCAAACTGGTTACAGAATTCTCCTTTTGCAATTGAATCTTTAAGTGATGAGAATAAACTTATGTTTTCAGTAGTTTTTAATGGCATTAGTTTTTCATATTGGGGTGACCCATATTGGAATGTTGAATATAAAGGGGTTTTGCACACAAGAGGTTCTTGGAGTTTAGTTGCTTCAATTTTTCGTTCAGTGGAGGAAGGCAATAGTTTGTTAAGTCCGGTAATACTAAAATCAATTAGCAAGAAGGAACTTGGATATGCTTTAAGAGGAAATACTGAAATCCCCCTTTTGCAAGACAGAGTTAATATTCTCAATAAAATAGGTGAAGTCATTACATATAGTTATGATGGAAAATTTTCAAACTTCATGAAAATACACGGGAAAGATGCAATAGTATTGCAAGAAGCAATCGGTAATCATTTTCAACCGGCGTTTGATGATTACTATGACTATAAAGGGGAAAAGGTATATTTTAATAAGAGGGCTCAAGCCTTAGTTGAAAGTATTCACTCAATTTTTGAAGGAAAGGGATATGGCAATATCAATAACATTCAGGAATTAACTGCATTAGCGGACTATATAATACCTAACCTATTAAGAAGCTTGGGAATTTTAGAGTATTCAGATGACTTGATTAATCTAATTGATTCAAAGTCCTTTTTAGAAAAAGGTAGTTATTATGAAATTGAAATCCGTGCCACGACAGTTTGGGTTGTTGAATTAATTAAAAGAGAATTGGCTTTAAAAGGAATAAGTAGTAAGGCTCAAAGTATTAATGACTATTTGTGGACAATAGGAAGGGATGTTAAAACTCCATTCCATCAAGTTAGGACAACTGCTTATTAAGACATTCAATGAGGCAGTTAAAGAAGGGCATCCGGTAACATTGGGTTTGCCGCTATGCTGGCTGACGAATATATCCTCATCTTCATATCGCTATCAGCTATTATCGGGCAGACGTAATTCTATTTAGCTTTTTGTTGTTAACTTCATCTTCATATTTTCAATCATCAGCGGTTCCGGGCAGGACGTTCAATGAATACCAGCACAGCAGCAAGCCCTGTCCGTTAGCTGAAACCCTAATACAACCACCCAACTAACAAAAACAGTCCAACAAAACGACAATAATGGAACTTTTAGAATTCCCGGAAAATGAAATTTGGAGTAAGCGTAATAAATGGATAGAAGATGAAATTGAGAATTCAATGACAGGTTTTAGTTATATGGTTAGCGACCAAGCTTCTGCACTATTTTATGATTTACAGGCTTGCTACTCTATCGGTGCTTGGCTTTCCGTTATTGTTTTATCTATTTCTGTAATTGACGCACATTTGAGAGAGACTGAAGCAATGGACAGTAAAATTGGCACTGCTAAATTATTGAATGAATTTTATGA
>JANMDL010000324.1:0-7386 GCA_031376295.1 Chitinophagales bacterium | reverse complement strand
ATGAAACAATCAAACAGGCTTATTTTAAGCAAAGTAACCATCGCAACACTCAACAGGCAAAAAATGCAGTACACCCCAGGTGGCAAAATGGGTGTACAGGCTTATATGGATGTGATGAATATTGATACCAACATCCCTACTTCTTATACAACCCCAATCTGTACTGCCCCCGGCATACTGATGCAATAATATTGATTTGGGAAGTAGAAGCGCTGGGCTGGTTAATTACCGGCCCTTTTTGTGTGCGGTAGCCTTTACCGTTTGGCTTGCCGGTTTGTTTCTGTAAGGACGTTGGGATTATTATGTTTCATCACCTGGTTTTGTACAGCCAAACGATTTGTTGGTGTAATTAGTTTTCTGCGGGATACCCTTCATTGTACTTTTCGCTAAGAATTTGATCAGCACTGATAATTCAAAAAAAGTAATCAAAACTGATACTAAAAGGCGCAACCCGAAAAGCCTTCATTAACAGAGTAGGGACTAAAACAACAAACAAATGAAAAGAACTCTTTTATCACTCGCCTTTTTTCTGATGTGCGGCATATGCCTGCAGGCACAGGAAAGCCGGGTGCAAAAAACCGAACAAATCAGGCAGGAGCTGAACAGCTATCTTGCAGCTAAAAAAAACCAGCAGCATTTACCTGCTATTGAAAAACTGATTCAGCAGCAGATGAACCAGCAGGAGCATGACCATGCTGCCACGGTAGCTGAAAAAAAGCAGCAGTACGAATCATTGGCTGCTTTTTACTGGGAAAACCAGTTCTGGAAGGCCAACCCTGTGTATGAAACGTATGTAAGTGAGCGCAATGTAGGCAACGGTGCTGCACTTTGTGCCAATGGCGGATTTGAAGCCGGGAACAATGCGTTTACACATTTTGGTGCTGTATTTACTTCTGGCAGCAACAACTGTGCGTTTGTAAACGGGCTTGCATGGAACCCTACCATTGCAACGGATCCTACAAATAATGTAGCAAACAGGATGCAGTTAATGGCTGCGGGTGCTGACCCGATTGTGGCAGGACTTACTACTACGAGAAATGGCAATGGATCATTGCGCATTAATTCAAACGTAAACGCCGGCGGTGCAACCTGCGGGCCTTATGGAGCAGAGATTGACAAGGCGGCTACTACATTTACGGTTGATGCAGCATCCAGTACACTCACATTCTGGTTTGCTGTAGTAATGCAAAATCCCAATCATGCTGCAAGCAACGGGCAAAATCCTTTTTTTACCGCCCGGATAAGAAATGAAAATACAGGGGTACTGATACAGCAGATTTGTTTTGACCCATCTCAAAATAACCTGCAGAATGGTGGTAATAACTGCAGCAGCCCTATCTTATGGCAGCCCTGGACCTGCGCTACATTTAATCTTGCACAGTTTGTGGGGCAGCGGGTTACACTGGAATTTATTGTAGCAGATTGCGGGCAGGGTGGCCATTACGGCTATGCTTATGTAGATGATATTTGTGTAGGCTGTGGCGTAGTGGGTAACAACGGAGCGCTTACCATTGCGGCTAATGACAATTGCTACACCGATGGTGTTAATTTCAACGGAACATTTACATTGCCACCAACTGCCGGCTCAACATTACAAAGCCTGGTTGTACAATTAAGGCAAAATGGCAATGTGCTTGGTACCGTTAACCCAACCATTGGCGCTGGTACATACAGCGGTACAATACCTGCGAACTTAATGACAAATGGCAGCTCTTACGACCTGGTGGCCATTGCAACCTTTAATGTACCGGGGGTAGGGCTTGTTACAACTACTACGGAAATACTACAGGGTATCAACAATGATTTTGTGGCTGTAACAACCGGCTGTTGCGATTTGACTGACACACCCGGCTTTACCATTACTACTTCCTGTACTAATGGGGTGCTTACAGTTACGGCTACTTCTACCGAGCCGGGCGTAACCAACCATTGGTGGGGGCTGATGGAAACATCTGTATGCGGCAATACTTCTGATGCTGCTACCTTGAACGGGGGTAACCCTATAGTGCCTGTACAGGGCGGCACCAGTGCCACATTTACTATTACTGACTTCAGCAAATGTTACTACATCAAGCATGGTATATGGCTGCCCGGTTGCTACGTCTGGCGTGAAGCAAGGGTACCCATCAATTTACCCCGGCTTAACAATGTATTTAATTTTGAAGATGCAGCAGGCGTTGTAAAAAATACATTCTGCCTGGGAGAAGATATTTACCTTGATGGCACTGCCTCTACAGGTGAAAATCAATACTTTATTGATGCATGGAGAAGGCCAATCGGAAATACGGGACCATTTACTTATTATGCTGGTCTTGGCTGGACCCTCAACAGCCAGATAGGTATTGTAAACCTATCGCAATTGTTTGCTAACCTTGGCTCGCCGGTATATTTTGAGCCTGGTTACGAATATTCAATAAAACTGGCATTATCTAACCAGCCAAATTGTATTGGATGGACTCCGCTGGAGCAGACTTTTAAAGTAATATGCTGTACAGATTTTATTAAGGCCAACTTTCTGCTGGATATCACACCATCTGCCGGCAGTTATTCGCTTACAGCACTGGGTTTTAATGCTTATGCAAATGCCGGTGCCGTGCATGAATGGTATGTACTCAGCAGCCCCAATCCAACAGGTGGGCCATATACACCTGTGTTTAGTACTACTTCTACTACGCAAACTACGGTGCCGCTTTTCAACAATGCGCAATATGGGCTTTACTACACAGTAATACATAAAGTGCGTACAAAATGTGGCGAAGTATGTATTCAGCGTGTACAATACCAAAGCGGGCTTGGCAAGTTGAGTGAAAATGCGACTTCCACAGAAAGCCAGGCAGATTGCTGTCTTGCCTTCCAGTTTTGGCCAAATGGCCCTGGTACACCACAGGAGTTTACTGCAGCCTTTGAGATTGGAGCCACTCCGGCAGGCAGCGGGCAATATACCATTAATGTTTATCCAACGTACAGTTATAGTAACAACACCAGTGTAACGCATGAGTGGTATGTACTTAGCAGCCCCAACCCTACAGGTGGCCCATACACATCTATTTTGCAGGCAACAGGGTTTAATTTCTCTTATTCGCCTGCTGATGATGGATTGTATTACTTTATCATACACCGGGTAAAAAGCCCTTGTGGTGACTTATGCTACGGCCAGAGCATTTGCCGGAACTGTAAAAATCAGCCTGAGGCACTATGTGAGCTTTGTGGCCCGATTGATTGCCGCCTGCTGGACGAAATATGGAATCCCAATCCATGCGGTACACCTACCAATTTAGCTGGTGATTGCCGTAAAAATGTACTTACATGGGGTGTGGTAACCGGCGCAGGAGGATACAATGTGGAAATCAACTTTAATGATCCTGCATGCTGCCGCTCTCCTTATGCGCCAACAGCAAACAGGTATGATGTAAGTGCGAATGTACTCAACCTGAATTCGATTGTTACACCAGTATATGATTGTATCCGGTGGAGGGTAAGGGCCAAATGTGATAACGGTTATGGCGACTGGTCTGCGTGGGTATGTTATTCCTGTAATGTAATTGTGATTGAGCCGGATCCTAAAGGGGATGTTGAGCCATTAAGGGCAAACCGCAATACCGGTGCAGCCAAGGTGGTTACTATCAACCCACGCATTTCGCCCAACCCCAATAACGGCGAAATGAACCTTGAAATGAGGACGGCAGGTGAGCTGGTACTGTCCATAAATGTGTTTAATGCACAGGGCATGCTGGTGAAAACAATAAGGGAAAATAAATATCCTGATGGTAATTTTGTAACCCGCCTGAGTATGGGAAGCAACACGCCAAAAGGATTATACCTGGTTGTGTTTACTACCAATTATGGAACTTTCCGTAAAAAAGTAGTGATTAACTAAGTCTCTCTTTATAACAAAAAATTCCCGGTTGCACCTGCAGCCGGGAATTTTTTTGTTTTTGATGTGTAACCGGCGCTGTGAGATTAAGTTCCATGCCCCATTGGTTATACTATTCATTATTCCGGGAACCGGTTTTGTACAGCTAAACCATGTATTGGTGTAACCGATTTCTTATCCGCTGCCTGCGGGTATATATTTGTTATGAATTTAATCTTCACTACTAAATCAAAAAAACATGAAACAATCAAACAGGCTTATTTTAAGCAAAGTAACCATCGCAACACTCAACAGGCAAAAAATGCAGTACACCCCAGGTGGTAAAATGGGTGTACAGGCTTATATGGATGTGATGAACATTGACACAAATATTCCCACTTCTTATACAACCCCTATCTGCACTGCCCCTGGCATACTGATGCAATAACATTGATTTGGGAAGTAGAAGCAGAGGGCCGGAGCTGATCCGGCCTTTTTTTTGTGCGCATTAGTTTGGCTGAATCAGGGTTTAAAAAATACCAGCATCCTTTTCCCACTTTCTTTTGGGGCTGCCCTCAAACTTTTTTGCAAAATATCCCCGCTTTACCGCCCACTTAAACAGTTTTTTGCGCAGCAGCTTGGGATAAAAATTACCCATTACATTGCCAAAGGTTGATTTGCGCTTCAATACGCCAACCCTGCTTAGTACATGATAGGTGGCACTGGCGCAGCGGTGGCCAAATACCGCATAGTCGTAGGGAGTGGCGGCTGCAAATTGCTCAAATATTTTATAGAGGCTGTTGGCCTGCTGCTTAGTAACAGGCACTTCAATGTATGCCGACTTTTCAGTCAATGTATCCCACCATACCTGCCTGTTGATGTAAAAGCCACCATGCGGTTTTTTATTCCTGGAAAATAAATGACAGCGCCCATTGGGTACAAAATCAAGCACCCTGCCATTTAATGTAATATTTACATGGCCACCCTTAATACCGCCAAACCTTTTTTCTTCAGTTTGCTTATATCCTTTTGCAGGCTTTGAGCCATACAAAAAATTAATGCGCAGCAGCAGGGTACTGTCCTGGCAAAGGGCAGTAAGGTTGTATATAAAGCAACACAGCAATAAGGGTACACGTATCATGGATTGTTGATTTGTACTGTTTGGGTCAATGCCAATAACTATTCATATACCACTTCATTTGGTGGATTTTTAACATTGCTGTATATTTTATACACAATAAATGCTGCAATGGCAGCACTTACAGCAAGTACCAGTTCCGGCCCCATTTTTTGAGCCAGTTTATACAGCAGTTTACCTGCCCACCTGCGCCTGCCCGAATCGCTGTAAGAAATGGTATCAGTTGCAAAGCCATGCATTATCCAGCCAAACAATGCTGTGAGCCCAAGGCCTATCAGCCAGCCACCAGCAGCCTTTAATTTGCTCATACTTTTTACCCCGGGTTTCAGCTTATTGGTTTTGGCCAGTATGCCGGTCAGCTCTTCCAGGTCTTCCGTTGCTGCAAAACTAAGCTTCTCTTTTTTTGTGCCATACCTTACAGTGAGGTCAGTGGGCTTCACTTCTTTGTGTACAAGACTGATTATTCCGGGTATGCTGATTTCCTTTTTTGAGTTGAGCCAGCTCTTTACGCCTGTAACTCCGTAAGCAGACATAAACTTATCAGCATCAGTTTGAGATGAGTTGAGCAGCAGCAACCTGTCTGCATCAAGCAAAGCCGATTTCCAGCTTTTATCTGTTGTTAATGGATATACTTTATTCATTTATATTCTGGTTAAATTGCCTTTACAAGATAATAATCCTTTTTTCCTTTTTGTACCAGCAGGTATTTGCCATTAAGCAGTAAGCCGGCAGTTACAGTTGTGTCTGCGCCGCCCATCTTTTGTTTATTGATACTAACGCCACCGCCCAGCAGCATTTTTTTTGCTTCCCCCTTGCTGGTAAATACATTGGTGGCAGCAAGAAAACTCACCATGTCAACCCCCGCTGTCAAATCAGCTTTTGGGTATTCCACCGCAGGTACACCTTCCATTACCTGCAGCAATTGTTCTTCGTTCAATTGTTTTAAAATATCAGCCGTATCATTACTGAACAATATTTCTGACGCTTTAACAGCAAAATTATAATTATCCTCCCCATGCACAAAGCAGGTAATTTCTTTTGCCAGCCGCTTTTGTAATGTACGAAGGTGAGGGGCTGCTGTATGTTCACTTACCAGCGCATCAATTGCTGACCTCCCCAGCAGGGTAAAAGTTTTCATGTATTTTTCTGCATCTGCATCTGCCGCATTCAGCCAGAACTGGTAAAACTGGTAGGGCGATGTTTTGCGGGCATCCAGCCACACATTGCCTTTTTCTGTTTTGCCAAATTTGCCACCATCTGCCTTGGTCATCAGCGGGCAGGTAAGTGCAAATGCTTCACCACTACTTTTTTTGCGTATCAGTTCCGTACCCGTTACAATATTGCCCCACTGGTCGCTGCCGCCCATCTGCAGTTTGCAATTTTTATTTTTGTGCAGCCAGTAAAAATCGTATCCCTGTACCAACTGGTAGGTGAACTCTGTAAAGCTCATCCCGTTTTCACCCTCCAATCTTTTTTTCACACTGTCTTTACTCATCATGTAGTTAACAGTAATGTGCTTGCCCACATCCCGTATAAAATCAAGAAAAGTGAAATTGCGGAACCAGTCGTAATTATTGGCTATTTCGGCACAGTTGGGCAGGGCAGGGTCAAAATCAAGGAATTTTTCTAATTGTGCCCTGATGCCTGCAAGGTTGTGGTTCAGTACTTCTTCGCTCAGCAGGTTGCGTTCCTCGCTTTTGCCGCTTGGGTCGCCCACCATGCCTGTGGCACCGCCCACCAGGGCAATGGGTTTGTGCCCGGCCCTTTGCAGGTGCAGCAGTAAAATAATAGGAACTAAGCTGCCAATGTGCAGGCTGTCGGCAGTTGGGTCAAATCCCACATACCCTGTTGTTATCTCTTTCGCAAGCTGCTCTTCTGTACCCGGCATAATATCCTGTATCATTCCCCGCCAGCGTAACTCTTCAATTAAGTTGTTCATTATCAATTGTTTAATCTATCCTGCGTTTGTGCCTTACCGCATTCAACAAGCGGTTTTAATTTCTGCAAATTTGGGAAGAAATTCCGAGACAATCAGTATGTTTGCAATCACTTACATAATTTTGGCAACTTACTTCCTGTTTCCGGTTCACAACCGGTACCTGCAATATCCCCGGTTTAATGAGTGGCATATCCATATACTTTAATGTTTCAAATAAATTATGAAAAGAAATTTACTGACGTTTTTACTACTGATTACAGTGTTTGCCGTACAGGCACAAACGTACAACAACGGGTGGATAGATTACAGCAAGACGTATTATAAATTTAGTGTGGGGGCCAACGGGCTTTACCGCATCAGCCAGCCAACGCTTGCTGCAGCAGGGCTTGGCAGTACACAGGCCCAGCATTACAAACTTTTCCGCAACGGGCAGGAAGTAGCGCTATACACGTCTCT
>JANMDL010000365.1:0-6948 GCA_031376295.1 Chitinophagales bacterium | reverse complement strand
ATGGTGGCGTATGCAAAGTTTTTAACGACCTTATTGTCATAATAAAATTTCTCTACCTGCATCTTTTAGTTTTTGGTTGTTGTTGAGTTTTGATTTGTATCTGCGGTTGGAGTTGCTTTTGTATCATCAAAAAGCATCCGTACGGAAGGGGTATAGTCATCATCGTATTGGCCTGTTTTTACGCTCCATAAAAAAGCTGCTAAAAAACAGCCTGCTACAATAATGCTGATGCCGATAAGGATAAATAATGCGCTCAAATGATTTGGTTTTTATCTGCGCCAAAATTAACCGGGGGAACTTTTTGGGCTGCTGACGAGTATCAAAAAAAAATATGATTCTGGTCAGGTTATTGTCACAAACCCTTTGCACGGGCAGATACAGAAGTAAGTACCGTTACCAGCAATACGATGCTGATACTGCTGGCAGGCATGAGTATAGCCGCCACCATTGGCGACAAAATACCCTGCACAGCAAATGACAACCCTGCGATATTGTACAAAATTGACAGGACAAAACTGGTGGTAACGATGCTTTTACCCGACCTGGCATAGGCAATAAACGGGTGCAGCAGTTTTACCCCGTTTCCATCCAGTATGGCATCGCAGGCAGGTGAAAACCGGGAAGCATTATCGCTAACCGCTAAGCCCACATTGCTTTGCATCAGCGCACCGGCATCATTGAGGCCATCGCCCAGCATCAGTACATCTTTGTGTTGCTGTTGCAATTCTTTTATAAAATCAAGCTTCTGCTGCGGTGATTGGTTAAACCTCATGCATGAATTTTTTCCAAATAGTCTTTCCATTTTATCCCTTTCTGCATCATTATCGCCTGATAAAAGGCTGCAACTGAATTGCTGCTTGTTTAACTGCTCCAGCAGTTCATTGATACCATCCCTGTACATGTTACTCACTGTAAAATGACCAAGAAGTACATTGCTGATCATCACGTGTACATGAGTACCGGTATCATAAGGAATGGCTCCCGGTTCAACTCCATTGATAAAAGCAGCCGAACCCATTTTTACATCAAGCCCGTCCACAACTGCCGTTATACCTTTACCGGTATATTCGGTGAACTGCCCCAGTACTGCCGCTTGCTCAGTATTGCCTGGCAGCCAGGCATAAATGATTTTACTCAGCGGGTGCGATGATTGCCGGGTTATGCTTTTAACGGCTGCCAGTTCCCAGTTGCTTAGCGGAACACCCTCGTAACTAACCGGTGAGGCATCATTGTGTGTAAGGGTTCCGGTTTTATCAAATACAATCGTATCAACCTTTGCCAGCGCTTCTATCACCCCGGCATTTTTAAGGTACAGTTTGTTTTTACCAAAAATGCGCAGCATATTGCCGTAAGTAAATGTAGCCGACAGCAGCAGCGAACAGGGGCAGGCTACTATCAGCACTGCCGAAACCGCCGGCAATATCTTTGCAGGGTCATGGAGCCACCAGTAAACCAATGTACCAATTGCTATGGTAAACAAGGCCAGGGTAAAATAGCGGCTCCAGGGGTGAATAAAGGAGCGCTCTATGTTTTTGCCGGTGCGGAAAATATCGTTGTTCCACAACTGTGTGATATAACTCTGCGATGACTCCCCGGCTACTTCCAGTTCAATAGCGCCGCCCGTTTGTTTTCCCCCTGCATATATCAGTTCGCCCTTTTGTTTTTGTACCGGCGTGCTTTCGCCGCTTACAAAACTGTAATCAATATTGCCGTTGCCCTTTACCAGTACAGCATCGGCAGGTACCATTTCGCTGTTGCGGATGATGATGCGGCTGCCTTTGCATAACTGCGTAACCGGGATGCTTTTTTCGTTTCCGTTTACAGTAACAGTAACACCCAGTGGAAAATAAGAACGGTAATCCCTGTCGAAAGAAAAGGAGTCATAGGTTTTATCCTGGAACCAGCGGCCGATGAGCATAAAGAATACAATGCCCGTACCCGAGTCGAGATAGCCGGCACCATGTCCACTGGTGATTTCGTAATAACTTCTTGCGTAGGTAACAACAATAGCCAGGGCAATGGGGGCATCAATATTGAGCAGGCGTTGCCGCAACCCTTTCCAGGCGGCAACAAAAAAACCAGAAGCACTGTAAAAAAGGACAGGTAATGACAACACAAAGTTGAGCCAGGTAAATATTTGCTTCAAGCCGTTCTCCTCAATATTGCCGGAAGAAAAATATTCGGGAAAGCTGAGCATCATGATATTGGCAAAACAAAAACCTGCCACACCAATCTTATAAATCCTTTCCCGGTTGAATATTTTTGCTTTGGGGGCAACAGTATCTTTTACACTGATATAAGGCTCATAGCCGGTAAAGGCAAGCAGTTCCACCACTTTGCGCAGGGATATTTGTTGCGGATCAAAGCTGATGAATACTTCTTTGCGCTGAAAATTTGTTTGAGAACGGATAATGCCTGGTTCAATGCGGTGCAGGTTTTCCAGTAAAAAAACACAGGAGGAGCAATGCATCTGCGGCAGCGAAAAAGTAATGTTGATTTGTGTTTCACTGCTGAATTGTACCAGTTTCTTTGCTGTTTCCTCATCATCTAAGTAAGCAAAGCGGTTACCGGTGAACCTGCCCTTTGCCTTTATGCCGGGTTTTTCATCCAGGCTGTAATATACGCAAAGGTCATTTTCGCTCAGTAATAGAAACACCTGTTTGCAACCCTCGCAGCAAAAAGCTTTGTCGTCAATGGCAATGGTATCATCTTCACAATTGTCGCCGCAATGGCTGCATTTTATTTTTATAGCCGGTATTGTTTTGATAAGAGTGGGTATTTAAATAATAAAAAAAGCCGCCGGCACTACTAACCAGCGGCTGTTGACTGACACCGCTATTGAACAGACTTATTAACACATGTATTGATGCCGATTATTTTATACAAAGGGCAGAAGGAAAATGCACCGGTAAACAGGGGCACCACCGCCAGTAAACCCCACCAGCTCTGGAAATAAATGCCCAATGCGCCGATAGCAATGGCCAGTATAAATCTTACATTCCTGTCTGTATTTCCAACATTACATTGCATAATTGACAAGTTTTAATTGATGCTGTAAAGTTGGCCCGGCAGCGGGGAAATTTTGCTGATAATGGTCAAAGGGGGAGGTGATATTGGTCAGGCGGGGATGCAGAGGGTTTTGCGTCAATCATTGCATTGGTCAATACGGTCTTCTTCGCTACGGTCTTCGCTGCTATCTTCGCTGCTGTCTTCGCTGCTGTCCGGAGTTTGTAACTCCGGACGTAACTAATGCTGTCAGGAGTTTGGCCACAGGCTCCTGCGGGTAACTGCGGACATAAACATACTTTGCATCTTAAAGCAAGAAATCAATTTTAAGCAAACCACAATTTTTGCCAGTATAATAATCTCTGGCACTGCTGTAAATATATTCTTCAGCTTTATCAACTATGCCTGCCGTTACAGGATTGTTGTGTAAATAATCAAGTTTTTGTATGGCAAAAGCTTCCGTAAATAATTCTATGGGATGATTGTCCTGTTGCCAAAATTGATAATTGCTGTTTCTGCTGTTATCTTCTCCTGCCTGCAGGAAAATTGTCAGCATCCATTCACGCCTGCTTTCCTGCGCATGATCATTTATTGCTTGTACAATTTTCTTGCTCGTAAATTTTTTAAAATCACGCAGCACATCGCTGGTATTGCTTTCTTTGGTGCTGATTATAAGGTGTATGTGATTGCTCATCAAACACCATGCATGCAAAACAAGCCCTTTCTGCTCCTGGCAGTACTGTATGCTTTCAGTTACAATATCCCGGTAATCTTTACGGGTAAATACATCTACCCAGTTTACCACGGCAAAGGTTACAAAATAGATGCCTTCCCGGTTGCGTATTTTGTATCCACTATGGAAACTCATACCGTAAAATTATAAAAATATGCTGAATATTGTTGGCGCTCAATTATGGTAGTGTCCGGAGTTACAAACTCCGGACAGCAGCTCTTTTCGGCTTTGAGCTTACTGAGACAGTTGAGGGGTGGCGACTATTTATACAGGAGATACTGCAGAGAACGGGGGGTTCGTGTCCACACGAACCAGCAGCCGGTGGGGGTTCATAGTGAAAATAAAAAAACTGTTACTTCATATATTGCAGTGAGCGCAATTCACTTATTTAGTTGGCTTGTAAGAGATTGAGCTTTCCGTTTCGTGGGGACACTAACCGGAGCTTGGGGAGTTTGTAACGCTGCTGGAAACAGGCCTCATTCCTCCCTTTAAAAATCAAAATTTTCTGGCTCTCCCATCAGCTTACGGCCAGCCAGGATATAACCAGCCACCTGTTCACGCAAGTCATCATAATCCTGTTCATTTGTAAAAGCGATACCTGTTTCAACAGTGATCATATATTGTTCCCATGCGCCGGGCAGTGACTCGCCTATTTTTTTACACCTGTATTTTTGCACTGCCAGTTCCAATGCCTCTATCCAGTTGTAATGAGCTTCTATGGGTACATATTCCTCTGCCTTAAGCAAAAAACGTATATTCTCCTCCACCTGCATTTCCGAATCCATATTGCGGTTGTACCAGGTGAATGACTTGTACAGCCGCTGTATCTCTTTGCTTTCAAAAGTGCTTACAAACCAATCAGTATGCTCATTGTTGTAATAAGAAAGGCTGGGCTTGCGTTCTGCCCATTTTTTTTCCCAGGCTGCTGTTGCTTCCCTGTTCTTTTCACGGTCGTGTGCCCGGAAAACTTTCATATACGCTTCCTCCTTTTCGCCACGTATATCGGGCAACAGTAGCAAACTGCCTGTACCCCGCCGCCCGTTATAAAAATCATACCATTCAGGAAAATCGGCATGCTCATTATCTGTATTGTAAGCCTCTTTCAGTTCATCATAATCCTGCCAGCCGGTACCCAGAAAATATTCATCCAGTTCCACATTGTTCTGCTGCAGGTATTGCATGTACAGGGCAAGCTCTTCCTCCGACACCGGGTCAATAAAAGGGCAGTTAAGAATATCGTGCTGCCAGTATGTAAAGTCAAAGCATATCTCTATCCCGGGCACTTTCACCTTTTCGGCCCGCCACAGGCATTGCAGGTCAAACAGTTTTTTTTGCTGTATGATGGCAAGGTGCTTAAATGCATCATTTTCAAACTGCAGGTCTTCGTTTTCCTGCAGGCGGGCATACATTCCACCATACTCATACCACATGCTCTTTTGGCCCAGGTAATTGTTGATAAAACTTTCTACTGATTCCGGTTCAAACCCATCCAGGTAGTTTTTTACTCCTTCGGCGCTGATCATTTCATCCCGCCATGCGGCCTCCCTGGCTGCCCTTTCTGTAATATCCTTTATCTGTTTTTGCGCTTCATTGTTTAGTGCTTTATTGTCTGCAGGTTTATTATCTTCCATTTTGCAATAATTTTTTATGAATTTTAACGGCAATAAAATTAAAACAACAGGGCAATACATCCCAAGCTGGTATAAATTTTAGTTTTTCTTTAACGAAAGGCTTCTTACCGGTATTATACCATCTGCAATCACAGTTATGTATGATTATGTGTTGTTTACAGGTAAACACATGCCGGCTGCACCGCTTACAGTTTTTGGGCTTACTAAAGCAATTGCCGTTTGGCCTTTTTTGTATCGGGCATGCTGCAGAGAACAGTTAGCGGGTAAAATTTTGGTTCCCGAAGGGCTGGCTACCCGGTAGTGAACAAAACTTTGGTTCCCGAAGGGCTGGCTAACCGGTAGCAAACCAAACCGGGCTTTCCGAAGGGCTGGCTATCCATTTTTAAGGCTTTTTTAACAGGTTGAAGCCGCATACGGCTGTAATTTAGCTGTTGTAGCATTAAATAATCAGCGTAACAATATGAAGCTTATAAAACCGGCATTTGACAGAATGCGAAACAGCGAATTCCTGCTGTATCATAACCAGGTACTTGAAATTTGCGGCAGCGGTATACAGGCGCTGGCATTACCCATTAACGCCCTGAAGGCTGCCGTGGCCGAAATTGATGAATTGTTTATGCCCAGCCTCAGCAATCCGCTTACCGCCGAACTTGAGGCGCTGGATGCACGGCGTGACAGGGCCCTTACCGGCCTGCGCAAACTGGCCGATGCCTGCGCTTATCATTTTGATGAAGCCACCAGCCTGGCAGGCAAAACCATTGTGGAAGGTATTGATAAATATGGAAAAAAATTAACCGTGCTTAACTATGCAGCCGAAACAGAAGTGATTGAGTCGCTGGTGGCCAGCTTCAGCACCCAGCCTGCCATGGTGGCCGCAGCCAATACGCTGCCCCTGGTAAAAGCCTGGGTACAGGAACTGGATACGGCCAACCGGCTTTTTAACGATACAAATCTTAACCGGGTGCAATCAAATGCCCGTAAGCCGAACCAAAGCTTTACACAACTGCGCAGCAGTACGATTGATACTTATCAGCAACTGGCAGCACAAATAACTGCACAGCAAACCATCGCCCCCTCAGAACTGATGGCCACACTCATCAAAAGGCTCAACAGCCTTACAGCGCAATACAACCGGCTGGTTAACAACCGCAGCAGCTTACCAGATGAGCAACCCGGCGATGATGAAGGTAAATGACACCGCTTACAAATTAAAAATAGCCGGTATAATCCAAAGTAGCCTGCTGCACATGCTGATATTTGGTGTTTTTTGAATTGGCGATGCTGTGCAAACCGGTGTACTATAATTTGCACAGCATTAATTGTCTTTTATATCATTTTCAATAATCCTTTCAGCTGGCGGCTTTCTGAATAGTTCAATAAAATACCCCACCTGGAAGAAATCCCTTCCGGTTTCATCATTTATTTTGTAATCAAATTGATGTAAATAACCGATTTGCACAGTAGTTGTCTTTGAAGGTTTGCAACTTAGCGCCAGCAGCAGCCTGTTTCTTTCAAAAAAAGGCTCTTTACCTGTAAAAAAGAGTTCATTACTTGCACTGATCTGAAATGGCTTGTAAC
>JANMDL010000360.1:0-7394 GCA_031376295.1 Chitinophagales bacterium | reverse complement strand
AAGATTATGGGATTAGCAGGATTGTGTAAATTGTCTGCATCAGGATTAATAAGATTATGGGATTAGCAGGATTGTGTAAATTGTCAGCATCAGGATTAATAAGATTAGAGGATTAACAGGATTGTGTAAATTGTCTGCATCAGGATTAGTAAGATTAGAGGATTAGCAGGATTGTGTAAATTGTCTGCATCAGGATTAATAAGATTAGAGGATTAGCAGGATAGTATTGGGGGTATAGTGTAAATTGTCTGCATCAGGATTAATAAGATTAGAGGATTAGCAGGATTATGAATCTGGGAAAGGGTTTTTTGTATATAAAAATCTTGAAAATCCCTTCATCCTGAAAATCCTGATGCTGACAATTACCCGCTGTTTAAAAAACAACATTATTGAACGATGAACGAAGCGCAAAATATAAAGCAATTACCAAAAGGGTGGAAGAGTTATACCCTTGAGGAAATAATTGATAATTTGTCTCAAGGATGGAGTCCTAAATGTTATAATGAAGCTTCAACAAATATAAATGAATGGGCAGTGATAAAAACAACTGCTGTTCAACCAGGATATTTTCAGGAAAGTGAAAATAAGAGATTACCCCAAAATTTATCACCTCGAAAGCAACATGAATTAAAGCAAGGAGATTTACTTATTACTCGTGCTGGCCCAAGAGTTAGGGTTGGAATATGTTGCATGGTCAAAAGAACAAGGCCAAATCTTATAAATTGCGATAAGGTCTACAGAATGCGTGTAAATTCTAAATTATCAATTCCTGATTACATTGAGCTTTTATTAAATTCTACGAAGTATTCCAGAGAGATAGAGTTGATGAAAACAGGAATAAGTGATAGTGGTTTAAATCTTACTCAAAAACAATTTTTAAAATTAAAAATATTTCTTCCTGCCATAGAAATACAGAAAGCTATTGTTTCCAAAATAGAAGAACTCTTTAGTGAGCTGGACAAAGGCATAGAAAACCTGCGCCTGGCCCAGCAGCAGCTAAAAACCTACCGGCAGAGTGTGCTTAAATGGGCATTTGAAGGGAGGCTGACGAATGAGGAGGTGAAAGAAGGGGAGTTGCCTAAAGATTGGAAGATATTGAAGCTAAAGGAGGTAGCAACAGATATTTCAGATGGAGATCATCAGGCACCGCCAAAATCTAATTCAGGCGTTCCTTTTATTACTATTTCAAATGTAAATAAGGACAATAAGAAAATAGATTTTTCTGACACATTTTCTGTCAACAACGAATATTATGCAAAACTTAAGATAAATAAGAAGCCTTTAAAGGGTGACGTACTTTATACCGTGACAGGTTCATTTGGCATTCCAATATTAATAGATTTTGATAAGGAGTTTTGTTTTCAAAGGCACATTGGATTAGTTCGACCATTAGAAACAACAAATCAAAAATGGCTATATTATTTATTGCAATCACCAAATGTTTACAACCAAGCAAAATCAACAGCAACGGGGACAGCACAAAAAACAGTTGCACTAAATTCATTGAGAAATTTTGAAGTTCCCTATTGTAAAATCGAAGAACAAAACAAAATCGTCCAGGAAATCGAAAGCCGCCTCAGCGTAGCCGATAAAATGGAAGAAAGCATTACCCAAAGCCTGCTGCAGGCCGAGGCGTTGAGGCAAAGTATATTGAAAAGGGCTTTTGAGGGTAAGCTCTTGCCCGCTGAAACGCAAACAGTAGAAATTGCACAGGCAAAAGTTGTTCCCATAGAAAGAAAAGTGCTGGCTGCTAAAATCATTTATTTAAATCACGATAAAAAACATTTTGGCTTAACTAAATTTCAAAAACTGCTTTATTTAATAGAAAACTTTGCAGAAGTAGAATATGACACCAGTTTTATAAAGGAAACTGCAGGCCCTTACGATAAGGTGTTTACGCTTGCCTTTAGAAAGGAAATGAAAAGCAAGGACTGGTTTGAAGAAGAACAGAAAGGCAGCATTACTAAATTTGTTCCTGGTGAAAATGTGGGTTCAATACTATCTGATTATGCCAGGCATTTCAGGGATAAGAGCAAAATGATAATATTTGTACTTCAGCAGCTTTATGAAAAGAATACACATGAGTCGGAACTGGTGGCCACTTTATATGCCGTATGGAACAACCGGCTTATTAAAAAGAAACCAGTCAATGAAAACGCTTTGATGGCTGATTTTTTTAGCTGGTCGCCCAAAAAAAAGGAGGAGTTTCAGGAGCAGGAAGTAACAGCCATGTATATCTGGATGAAGCAGGTAAAACTGGTGCCAAAAGGGTTTGGCAAACTGGTTGGGGAGTAAAACAGTTTAACAACGGATTATTTTTTTAAAAACTTACGATAATTAAAAGATGGAAAAAGCTTTAGTGTCCGAAGGTAAATGTATCTATTGCAGCAACACTTTTTTGCAAAAGGCAATGCCAAAACACCTGGCAGCACACCTGGCAGCGGCAGAAAAAAATGATTGCGGAAAACCTGCTAAAACTTACTGCCATATAGAGGTGGAAGCGGGGGAGATGTTTTTGCATTTGCTGGTAAAAGGAGCAGCCAAAATGAAAGTGATTGACGATTTTTTGAGGGTAATATGGCTGGATTGCTGCGGGCACCTGAGCGCATTCAGGCATAAAAATCTTAAGCCATCTATGAACAGCCTGGTGCAGGATATTTTTGTGCCAAAAATAAAACTGCTGCATGATTACGATTTTGGCACCACCACCACGGTAACTTTGATTGCCCGCAGCCAGTATAAACTTGCCCTGAATGAAAATATAATCCTTTTATCAAGAAACGAACCACTGAAACTTTTATGTGCTGTTTGTAAAAAGAATGCAGCCACTACTTTGTGCGCAGTTTGCAGGTGGGATAGTTATGCCTTCTTTTGCGATAGCTGTGCGCCCATGCATGAAACTGCCTGTAACGACTACGCCGATTACGCAGGCATGCCGGTGGTTAACTCCCCCCGTATGGGCGAGTGCGGGTATGATGGCGGAACAATTGATAAAGCAAGAGATGGCTGCTTTAAAATGTAAAACCAGTCTGTTTGCTGCTGGTGCGCCGGAAATGGATACATTTAAAAAATAATTGGTGAATAACAATAACACAAATACATCTTCCATTGTCTCCAAAGTATGTGCTTTCAGTAACACCCTTCGGGATGATGTTGCAGGCAGCGGAGGATGTCTGTATCAGGATTTTCAGGATTAGAAGATGAACAGGATTGGCTATTTTAGAGGTTAGTGGTATTTTAATTTGGCAAATACATTCGGTAAGCAAGTTGCAGGTAAATAAGTAATGCCGGAAATACGTATTAGATAAAAAATAAAATTGGATTTTTTATGACAGCAGATGAAATAACATTTAAGATAATTGGCTGCAGCATGAAAGTGCACAATACATTGGGCAATGGTTTTCAGGAAGTGATTTATCAACGGTGCCTGGCTATAGAATTAAGAAAAGAGGGACTGGAGTTTGTGAGAGAAAAAGAGCAGATAGTTTTTTATGAAGGTGAAGAAGTAGGCACCAGAAGGGCCGATTTTATTGTGGAAGGAAATATTATGGTGGAATTAAAAGCAGTTATAAACCTGGAAGATGTACATTTGGCACAGGCAAAAAATTATGTAGTGGCATATGATTTGCCCACAGGATTGCTGATTAATTTTGGGGCGACCAGTTTACAATATAAAAAAGTATTTAACAAAAAATACAATAATCAAAAACAGGATATGGTAAATGAAAAGAGTGAACAGGAAAAAAAATAAAATCTTGCAATCCTTTAATCCTGATAATCCTGATTCTGACAATTTTCAATCACAGCATATACAATATGAGCAACAACAATACGGCAAACACTTCCAGTATAGTAAGCAAAGTATGGGCTTTTTGCAACACCCTAAGGGATGATGGCGTGGGATATGGCGATTATTTAGAGCAACTGACTTATTTGCTGTTTTTAAAAATGGCAGATGAATACAGCAGGCCGCCGCATAGCCGTAAAATGCCCATTCCGGCAAAATACAATTGGCCAACACTCACTGATAAAAGTGGTGATGCCTTAGAAGTACATTACAATCACCTGCTGCGTGAGCTGGCAAAAGAAAAAGGCATACTGGGGCAGATATTTACCAAGAGCCAGAATAAAATAACCGACCCGGCCAAGCTGTACAAACTCATTGCCTTGATTAATGCAGAGCAATGGGTGCTGATGGGTGTAAAAGATAAGGGAGATATTTACGAGGGCCTGCTGGAGAAAAATGCAGAAGATACCAAGAGTGGTGCCGGACAGTATTTTACCCCAAGGCCGCTCATTAAATGTATGGTGGAGTGCCTGCGGCCCGAGCCCATAAAAACCATTGCAGACCCTGCCTGTGGTACCGGCGGCTTCTTTTTAGCGGCCTACGACTGGATGACGGAAAACAATGAACTGGATAAAGCACAAAAGCAGTTTTTAAAATACAAAACCTTTTTTGGTAACGAGATAGTGGCGGGCACCCGCCGCCTGGCATTGATGAATCTGTTTTTGCACAATATTGGTGATATAGACAGTGAGAACGTAATGATTTCTCCTAATGATTCATTGATTGCAGCAAGTGAAACCCGGTATGATTATGTGCTGGCCAACCCGCCCTTTGGTAAAAAAAGCAGCATGACATTTACCAACGAAGAGGGTGAGCAGGAAAAAGAAGACCTTACCTACAACCGCCAGGATTTTTGGGTAACCACCAGCAATAAGCAACTCAACTTTGTACAGCATATCAAAAGTATGCTCAAAACAACCGGCATGGCGGCAGTAGTGTTACCGGATAATGTGTTGTTTGAAGGCGGGGCCGGGGAAACCGTCCGCAAAAAACTATTGGAAACCACCAATCTGCATACCATCCTGCGTTTGCCAACCGGTATCTTTTATGCCAATGGAGTAAAAGCAAATGTGCTGTTCTGGGATGGTAAGCCCAGCAGCAAAGACCCGTGGACAAAAGAAGTGTGGGTATATGATTACAGAACAAACATTCATCATACCCTCAAAAAGAACCCGTTAAAGCTGGATGATCTGAAAGATTTTATCAGCTGCTACAATCCTAAAAACCGGAATAAGCGCAAAGAAACATTTGATGCTGCAAATAACCCGGAAGGCCGCTGGAGAAAATTTAGTTACGCTGAAATTATTGCAAGGGACAAAACCAGCCTGGATATTACCTGGCTAAAAGATAAGTCGCTGGCCGACCTGGATAATTTGCCCGACCCGGATGTATTGGCATTGGACATTGTAGAGAATCTGGAGGCAGGGCTGGAGAGTTTCAGGGCTATTATTGCTTCATTAAACGGTAAATAAACATCAAAACAAACCATCATGCTCCCCAACCCCGGCATCGTTTACATCCTCACCAACCCAGCCATACCCAATATGATAAAGCTGGGCATTACCATGCAGGAAGATGTGAAGCAGCGCATGGCGCAGCTATATACCACGGGTGTGCCGCTGCCCTTTGAGTGTTTGTATGCGGCCCGTGTGCCCAACTATGCCAATGTGGAAAAAGCTTTGCATACGAATACAATTTTAAATAAGCTCATATAAAACAAAAACATAAACAACCAGCATGAAAGCAAATGAATTACCCATCGTTACATTTTTGCAGGCACCCAATGTGCAGTTTGTAATACCCGTGTACCAGCGCAATTACGATTGGGCAAATACCCAATGTAAAGAACTGTTCAATGATATTGTTTCGGTAGAAAAGGACAACAGGGGCACCCACTTTATTGGCAGTATCGTGTTTGTTCACGAAGGCACTTATAGCACTACCGAAGTAAAGGAACTGGTGATTATTGACGGCCAGCAGCGACTGACCACCATTAATATATTGTATGTGGCGCTTTACCGCTTTGCTAAGGAAAACGACCGGCCGCAGGATGCAGACAGGCTGTACAATATGTTTTTAACCAACCAGTATGTACAAAATGAATCCAGCAAGCTGAAATTAAAGCAAACAGACAATAATTCAATGGCATTTAAGGCCATTATGCTGGGTAATGAAAAGCAGTTCAGTCAGTTTTCGAATGTGATTGAAAACTACAATTACTTTAAAAACAATATTTCGGCAAATAATTTTGATACCATATTGCGTGGCTTAAACCGGTTGATTTTTGTAGAGATTTCGCTGGAAAGAGATAAGGACGACCCGCAACGGATATTTGAAAGCCTGAACTCAACCGGGCTGGACCTGTCGCAATCAGACTTGATAAGGAATTTTATTTTGATGGACCTGCCACCCAGGGAGCAGCAACGGATATTTGAAGCCGTATGGAACCCCATTGAGGAAAATGCCCGGGATTTGGTAAAGCAGCAATCCCTTGTATCCGACTATATCCGTGACTATCTTACCCTGCGTAATAAAAAAATACCCAATAAAAATAAAGTGTATGCAGAGTTTAAAAGCCTGTATGCCAATAAAAAGGAAGAGGCTTACCAGCAGGAGCTGGAAAACATCAAATCCCTCTCAGCGCATTACCGCAAGTTTATCAATCCCGGTGTGGTAGCCGATGCGGGCATACGCAGGGAACTGGAATACATCAGCCGGCTGGAAATTAATGTGGCCTATCCTTTTTTACTGCAGGTATTTGAAGACGAGGAAAACGGGTTGCTGGGTAAAGATGAATTGATAAAAATACTGCAACTTATACAAAGCTTTACCTGGCGCAGGTTTATTGCAGGCCTTCCCACCAATGCGCTGAACAAAATATTCATGACCTTGTATACCGAAGTGGATACCGAAGATTATTTTGATTCTGTAGTTCGGGCATTGCTAAAGAAGAAAGGCGTCGCTAAATTTCCTACAGATGAAGATGTAAAAACGGCCTTGAGGGATAGGGATGTTTATAATACGCAGCCCAAAAACCGCAGCTATCTTTTTGAAATGCTGGAAAATTACAACAACAGGGAGTACGTGGATACAGCTAATGAAGATATTACCATTGAGCATGTTTTTCCGCAAAACCCGGGAGAAGACTGGAAAGCCGGTTTATCAAAAGAAGATTATTTACTGTTTAAAGAGAAGTACCTGAATACCATTGCCAACCTAACCCTTTCGGGCAATAATGGTGCATTGGGTAACCAGTCATTTACAGCCAAACAGCAAATGAACAGCAGCGGGAAGGAGCAGGGCTATCAATACAGCAGGCTGTGGTTGAACACCTACCTAAAGGAAGTTGATCGGTGGGATATTATGAGGTATGAAAAGCGGCTGGATATCATTAGCGAACGGTTTTTGAAAATTTGGCAGTACCCTGATATGGTAATGCTGGAAGAAGGGGATGCCGAAGAGCAAAACATTTTTGATGCAGAAATTCCCACACATAAAAAATTAGAGTACTTTATTTTTGAAGACATAAGGGTAGATGAGGATACAG
>JANMDL010000352.1:0-2160 GCA_031376295.1 Chitinophagales bacterium | reverse complement strand
TGATCATCATAAGCCAGCTGAAAAACACCACAATCGGTAACAGCTTCCACTTTTAGGGAATTGTTGCCGCAATACAGCAGGTTGCTCTCAGCGGGTGTTGTGGAGCTGTTGTAATAATTGCTGGTACCCGACTGTACAAGCTCTCCGTTAAGGTACCAGTTGTATTCCTTTATAAATTCTGAAGCATTTACTGTAGCCACAATATGGTCGCCATTCAGCAGGGGTTGGTACATACCGTACTGAATATCCTGCTGGTAAGGCATAAAGTCAGCATAAGAAGCTGATGCGCCTCCGCATGAATTGGCAGTACTTACAGCTACAGAGCCGATAGTGCCTGTTGCATCAATATAAGGAGCCGTTGTAACTGCTGTGGTTGATGTACCATTAAATAAAATATCGCCTGCACCGGTATTCCAGTTGTAAGTAGCAACAGGCAAGTTGCCAGCAAGTGTAAACTGCACACTGTTACAGGATGTTTGCAATGGCTGCAGCACAAATGGAAATGAACCGGAACGTATATCACCGCTGGCCATTGTAATAATTTTACCACACAGGTTTATTGTAGCCTGGATAGTAAACACTCCGTCCGTAATTCTTGTAAGTGTGGCCTGGCTGCCAGCTACAGATAACACTGCGATGCCTGCAGGTGAAGGCTGTTGCCAGTTAACAACAGTACCCACAGGAAGGTTGGTTATGATGTAATTGCCCGCATTGCAAAACTGTGCCGGCCCTGCAATGCTGTAATGATTTGCTGCAATACCCTGCTGTACCGTTGCATTGGTATTTAAGGGGTCGAGCCAGTCCTTAAGCCTGGAAGCAGCAGTGCCACTACCAATCCAGGATACATCAAAAGCACCATAATAATCTTTCAAATTTGATCCGGTACAATAAGAATAGCCTCCCCTGAGCTGACCAATAATTTTGTGTTCATTATTAAATAAAGCAGAACCGGATGAACCTTTTTCTGTCACACCCTGGTTCCAGTCTGCTTGCCAGTACACATTGCCAGAGCTGCCGGGATAAGGCTTGCGCACAACAGGTTCAGCATCATATGACACTTTCATAACATCCCCTTGTGGATGATGAAAGCAGGTACCATTGGGTGAAGCAGTTCCGCTTCTGTTCCAGCCTGCATAAGTAATGCCGGAATTTTGCGGGGGTGTTTGGTCCAGTTCAACCAGCGCAAAATCTGACCAGGAAGAATTGGCCCTTAATTTAGCGCCATTAAATAGCAGGTGCATAGAACCGTCTACCTGTGGCGTACAGGTGCTGCTTTTATATTGAAAAATGAACCGCCATTTCGCAATCGGCTGGGCAATAGCCAGCGTTGCAACATGTGATGCTGTAAGCAGGTATGGGACTCTGTTGTTACAGGTATTATTGATGAGTGTTCCCGTCCACGACCCACCCTGCGAATCAAGAATCAGTGCTGCAGAGCGCTGCTCAAAATCCCAGCCATTACCCAGCGGGCATATAGCATTGATATTGCAACTGCCCGCATCCCCAAATCTATTGCTGGCCGAAGGCAGTTCCCTGAAGCCATAGCCCACGCTGGCGATTTTTGCAGAAAACTGGCTTACTTGTTCTTCGGGCAATTTTATTTCAATAATAACAGCGTCATCAATATACACATCTGAACCCCATGTGCCTGATGGCCTGTTTTCCAGTGAAGTAACAGGTCCCGTAAGTATAGTACCTGCAGTATTGTACAAATACATTTCTGCACCATCCGGCAAATGAAAATTTTCAAATTCAAGACTAAGGGATGTGGCATGTATTGACTTGACTTTGATACAAAAAATCCTGCTGCCATTTGCTGATGTACTACCAGACTCTGTTAACAAATTGATGCTTACAGGAATTGCTTCAGCAAACTTATACACTCCTTCTTTCAATTCATCACCGCCCGGCAGCGGTGGCCGGTTGAGTGGCGGTATAACCACTTTTTTCATAAAGCGCTGCCCACCAAACTTACCATGTTTTGGTACCAATGGCTTACTGCCCGTTTGTGTTGTTACCTGCGCTTTTATGCTGCTCATTACAAGGCAGCATAAACCCATTAAGTAGATTCGTTTCATTTTTTCTAAGGATGATTTTATATTGATTTAAAAAATACTAATACATGCTGCTCACTATTTGTCAAAACCTGTATGCAGCAGA
>JANMDL010000344.1:0-1713 GCA_031376295.1 Chitinophagales bacterium | reverse complement strand
GTGTACTTCTTCCTTTTGTGCCGAAACGCCCCGTTTTGTATATAATGACATTTACCAGTTTTAGGATGCAAAAATAAATGTTCGCCATTCAATAACCGTTTCTAAATTCTCATTTAGTTTTGCACCACTTTTACATGAGGGTACATACTAATATAAACGAACTGCCGGTTTTTACCAATGCGGTAATAACAACGGGTACTTTTGACGGGGTACACCGGGGGCACCAGCAGATAATTGAGCAATTGAAGACCGAAGCTGCGGCGGTAAACGGCGAAACCGTTATCATCACGTTTCATCCGCATCCACGCATGGTGGTAACCCCCGCCAGGCAGCCATTGAGCCTGCTGAATACCCTGGCCGAAAAAACAGAACTGCTCCGCCACTACGGCATTGACCATCTGGTGGTGATACCTTTTACCGGCGAATTTGCCGAAATGGAGGCTGCAGTTTATATCCGTGATTTTTTAGTGCATACCTTTCATCCCCATACCATTGTAACCGGCTACGACCATAAATTTGGCCACAACCGGCAAGGCAATTACCAGATGCTGGAAGATTTTGCCAGCCAGTATGCCTATACTGTAAAGGAAATTCCTGGCCGTGTGCTGGAGCATAGTGCCATCAGCTCCACCCGCATCAGGGAGAGCCTGCTGCACGGCGACTGTGCCGCAGCCAATGAGCTGCTGGGCTACCATTACTTTTTTTCGGGCAAAGTGGTAAAGGGCAACCAATTGGGCCGTACCATCGGCTATCCCACTGCCAACCTGGTGGTAGAAGATGCCCATAAGCTCATACCCGCCAACGGTGTGTATGCCGTAGAACTAAAAATAACCGATTCTCCGGATACTGTGTATAAAGGCATGATGAATATTGGCACCAGGCCTACCGTAAATGGCACAACCCAAGTGACCGAAGTAAACATTTTTGATTTTGACCGTGATATTTATGGCGAAATGGTTACCGTGTACCTGGGGCAGCACCTGCGCAGCGAAGTGAAGTTCAGCGGATTGGAGGAGTTGAAACTGCAGTTGGGGAAGGATAAGGAGGAGGCATTGGGAGTTTAAAGTTGACAGGTTAACAAGTTCAAAACTCATGGTTCATTACAGTCATCATTCTTTATTGCTCCTTCATTGTTTTTAAGGTTTACAGGTTCAAAGTCTGTTTTTGTATACGCTACACTCATTTTTTTTATTTGTAAATTTTGGTTAAGAGTTACTGTATTTTTAATTGCTTATTAGGATAGTGTCTCCCTTTCAAGATAATAACTTATTGCCATTGAAATAAAGAAGCACTGTTCCTGTATTTTTCTGTGTTTCAGTGCTCTAAGTGGCATCTTGAAAGTTGCGAAGCAGCGCTGTCAGCATTATAATTACTCAAACTAAGATATTACCGCACCTTGGCATATTTTCTCATTTGCCCATTAACCTTATCTTTATCCCCCAAACAAAAAAATATGAACCGCTATATTCTCCTTGCCCTGCATACCGGCTCGCTGGTACTATTGTTTTTCGGGTTAACGTTAGACATGCTAAAAATTGATGTGTCGGCAGAATTTATCGTCAGCATTAATCTTTTTAGCGAAAAACGCAGTGTACTGGGTACGCTTAAAAGCCTGTATGAGAGCAGCAATTTCTTCCCCTTTTTCCTCATTTTTCTTTTTGGCATTGTGGTGCCGGTGGTAAAATCGGGTGCCATATATTATCTGCTCATTGC
>JANMDL010000282.1:0-8223 GCA_031376295.1 Chitinophagales bacterium | reverse complement strand
GTTGTTGGCGATCCGGTCGATCTCTCCATGTATCATTTCCTGCGAAATCTCTTTCACTTTTTTGGCCGGAACACCGGCATAAATGCTTCCGGCTTCACAGATCGTATTTTCCAAAACCACCGCTCCTGCCGCAATGATAGTATTACTATGTACAATTGCATTGTCCATCACGATGGCTCCCATCCCTATCAATACATTATCATGAATGGTACAGCCATGAACAATGGCATTATGACCAATCGAAACATTATTCCCAATGGTTGTCCCGTATTTCTGATATGTACAATGAATACAGGCACCGTCCTGTACATTCACTTTGTTGCCCATTTTAATGAAATTTACATCCCCCCGCACTACCGTATTGAACCAAACGCTGCAATCATCCCCCATAACTACATTGCCGACTATAGTAGCATTCGGCGCCATAAAACAATTATTTCCAAATTGCGGGTATTTATCTTCTACCGGAAGTATTAAAGCCATAATTAGTTTGAGGTTTGAAGTGTATGGTTTTTTGTTAGCAGCTTTTGTTTTTTATAGCATTGTCTGTTGCATCCGCCGCGGCGGATCATCGTTCTGTAATTCTGCTCAGCAAATATCCTATTTTGTTTACGACATTTGCTTTTATGGAGAAGAATGAAACTGATGAACCCTCCGCCGATTGGCGGAGATGGGGGCATCAACGGGAACTTTTTTTACGCCATGTAGCCCAAACATCAACAGCGCCGCTGGCCCTGGAAATAGTTAAAGCCGAAGGGACAAACCTGTATGATGTTAATGGCAAAGAATATATCGATCTTATCGGTGGTATAAGTGTAGCCAATGTGGGACATCGTCATCATAAAGTAATAGAAGCTATCAAAAAGCAACTGGACGCATATCTCCACATCATGGTGTATGGCGAGCTGGTAGAAAGTCCGCAGGTGCAGTATGCAAAAAAAATTACTGATTATTTACCGGCAAATCTCAACTCCGTTTTTTATACGGCCAGCGGCAGCGAAGCAACAGAGGGGGCTATGAAATTGGCCAAGCGTTATACAGGCCGCACACAGATTGGATCCTTTAAAAACTCTTACCACGGCAGCACACAGGGTGCATTGAGTGTGATGGGCAGCGAGTATTGGAAGCAGGCTTTCCGGCCGCTTTTACCTGGTATACTTCAACTGCGATATGATTCCTTAGAAGACCTTGCATTGATTACAGAAGAAACCGCCTGTGTAATTGCAGAAACCATACAGGCCGAAATGGGCGTGAATGTGCCGCAAAGGGCATGGCTCACAGCATTGAGTAAACGCTGTAAAGAAGTGGGTGCCTTGCTGGTGCTGGATGAGATACAATGCGGTTTTGGCCGCAATGGTACTTTATGGGCTTTTGAGCAGTTTGAGGTAGTGCCGGACATTTTACTGCTGGGCAAGGCCCTGGGCGGTGGAATGCCACTTGGTGCTTTTGTAAGTGATAAAAAAATAATGGACAGCCTTACACACAGCCCGGTGCTGGGGCATATCAATACATTTGGTGGCCACCCGGTAAGCTGTGCCGCAGGACTGGCAGCTTTTGAAGTACTGCTGGAGGAGAACCTGCTGGCAACAGTGTTTGAAAAAGAGCAGCTCTTTCACAAACACCTGTCACCATTGCCGGTATACAGCCGCGGGTTGATGATGGCAGTGGAGTTTGACAGTTTTGAAACCAATAAGAAAGTAATTGATGCGCTGATAGAAAAAGGCATTTTTACTGATTGGTTTTTATTTGCGCCCAACTGTTTGCGTATTGCGCCGCCATTAACGATTAGTGAGGAGGAGATTGTGAAGGCCTGTACCTGTATCGTAGAAGCAGCAATCGGTGCAGGATTTCGGATACATTAACAGGAAGGTTTTCATTAAATACCTGTTTTCCCTATCTTTAACCGGTAAAATCTGTTATGAAAAAAATTATATTGTTGCCTGTACTCCTTTTTGCAGTAAACCTTTTTGCACAAAAACAAATTCTGGAAAAAACACTTTTATGGAAAATAAGCGGCAACGGAGTAAAAGCCCCTTCCTACCTGTTTGGTACCATGCACCTGCGTGACAGCAGGCTGTTTAATTTTTATGATTCGCTTTATAAGGCACTTGAGCAGTGCAGCAGGTTTGCTATGGAAATTCAGCCCGACTCTCTTACTAATGGCATATTGCAGGATATTAATTTTACAAAAGTGCTGTTTAAAAGGGCTAATGATGAAGATGATGAAGCCGACCTGTCTTTTAATAAATATGTAGAGCAAAAACTGACAAAGAAAGAAATTGATTCACTTCATGCAGCGGCAAAAGCTGCAACTGGTGCTGATAAGATCAACTACCGGAAGCTGATTGCCCGTAAGCGGCTTGGTTATGGAGAGTGGGAAGGCACAAACAATATGCCCGTGTTTATGGATGCCTGGCTTTTTAATGCAGCAAGGAAGCAGGGGAAGGAAATTTCCGGGTTAGAGAACCTGTCAGACCAGCTAAATTCAGTTGATGTGATGAAGGAAAGGAATATCCAGCCCGACATATTGTTTTCGCCAAGAGGCTCACAATTTGTTACTGAAGGACTTATTACTGTTTATCTGCAGCAGGAAGTACAGAAAATGTACGATAAGACCGTTAAATCCGATAGCCCTTATGAGCAGGCATTGTTCAACAGGCGAAACATGAAGATGCTTGCCAGTATTGAAAACCTGTTAACCAGGGATACGCTGCTTATCGCTGTGGGGGCGGCCCATCTTGCCGGTGACAGCGGCCTTATATGGTTGCTCCGCAGCAGGGGATATACTGTAGAACCGGTTTTTTCCGCTGCAAGAAAAGCTGCTACTGATTATAAGTACACAAAGGTTAAGAGCGGCGGGTATTTTTTAATGGATACGGTTAATGGCTATAGTATTAATTTTCCATACAAGCCTGCTGATATCAGCATGTTTAATGCATTTACAATGCACATGTATACAGATTTGGGTACAGGGCTTGGGTATCTGTGCCTTGCAAGCGAAGCTCCATTTGAGGGTAACCCTGGCGATAGTATGGCGCTGAAAAAATTCCTTTCAGACAGGCTTGCTTCCACCGGCAGGATTTCGGGGGAAAAGAACATAAGGCATAAGGGTATAACCGGTATTGAAGGGGTAATAAAAATAAAAGGGATAAACGATCCTGCAAGGGCTAGGGTGTTTTACAGGAGTGGTGTCATTTATATTTTTCTTATCTGGGCCGGCGACAATAAAATGCTGAAAAAGGATGAGGCAGAAACTTTTTTTGAATCCGCCACTTTTTACAAGCCGGTTTTAAAAGATTCCCTGCAATGGGAATTGTATAAAAATGAACAACTTGGTTTTTCAATTATGATGCCGGGTAAACCGGAAATTACCGACATGACAGGGGAAAACAGAAACAGCGGAAATGCAGAAGTCACTTTGGGGCTAGCTGCGGATGTAAAAACCGCAATGGCTTATATGTTTACCTGTACCAAACTTAGGCCCGGCTATTATTACCCCAACGACACTATGCAATTCAATGATGCGCAGCAGCAGATGATGAATAGTATGAAAGCAAAGGTAACCAGGAAGAAAGACAGCATCATTGACAGGTACAGGGCCAGAAAGGTTGAGTTTGAATTAAATGATAAAGGGGAGAAAGCGGGTGGCGCCATGCTTATTGTAAGCCGCACAGGAATATTATATGTGTTTCTTATAATGAAGAAAGAAAATATGCCGGAGCAGCATATTATTGATAAATACTTTAATTCTTTTGTAGCAAGCCCTTATGCAGATAGTGCATGGGCTTACCATAAGCAGGACAGTATAGGTATTGAAGGCTGGTTGCCAGGCTTATTTGTAAGGCAGCAAAACACTGATGTGGAAAGTTACCTGAAGCCGGATACCACTGTAAGTAATTACCGGAATTATTTACCAATTGATACCACTAACTTAAATTACCAAAGCTTTAATAAGGCCGCAGGCCAAACCTATCATTTTCACAGGCAGCAGTTATCGCCTTATTTTTGGGCTGCATCGGACAGTACCCTCTGGAAAACTTACAGGCCAAAAACTCCTTTTTCAGCCGACTCACTGCTTTCAGAAAAAAATGTACGAAATGGCAATGCATGGGGTAAAGAATGGTTGCTGCTGTCAGAAGGTGGTTCATCTGTTACCAGGAAGCGGGTGCTTTTTTGCGGTGATAAGCAGTATGAGATTTATATACACCTGAATGTTTCGGATACAGCCGAAAAAAATTGTAACCGGTTTTTTAATGAGCTGAGTATTACCGATCCTGTGGATGCTGCATTTATACGAACCAGTAAAGCGGCCCTGCTGCTGAAAGATTTGCGTTCTGAAGATTCCGTGGTAAGGGAAGCTGCCAAAACCCAGTTGGAGGAAGGCGATTTTGCCCGGTCGGATTTACCGCAATTGTATACCGCTTTGATGTATGATTATGGAGATAGCAGCAATTATTATTTTAATACATCAGTAAAGATTGAGAGGATCATCAATGGTTTTAAGGATGACACCACTATAGCTTTTGCTGCACGCAACTACCATAAAGCAGCAGGTGTAAAAGGCTTGCAATACAAGTTATTGAGCATGATGCTGAAATCAAGAACACAGGCAGGTTATGACAGTTGTAAAAAACTGCTTCTTGGCAATCCTCCTGCTTCATCCGGCAGCAATACAATCATAACACAGGCCTACGACTCACTGCAATTGTTTACAGGCTGGTACCCCGAAATACTCACTTTAAAGGATGATCCGTATTTCAGGGAGACATTGTGGGAGCTGACAGAAATGATGCTGGACAGTAACTTGGTGCCGGCTTCGATGGTGATGCCTTATGCGGATGATTTTTACAGGTATGCGGGTATTGAACTTGATTCACTCAGGGCCAATGATGAGTACTATGGCAGCGGTACCGGTGGCATACTGGCCTTGCTGGGATATTGCAATACAAAAAAAGGAAACGACCTACTGAAGAAGGGGTTGCCGTTAGTAGCTGATTACCTTAAAAAGGACATCATTATTTCACTGGCAAGGAACAATGTACGGCCCGCCGATGCGGCAATACTCAAACTGGCAGCAGATGATAGCTGGCGGCATGAATTGTATGAGGGTCTGAAGCGTTTCAATAAGACTTCCTGGTTTCCTGCAAAATATGCCACACAGGGAATGCTGGCAAAATCACAGATGTTTTATGCAGCCGACGAAGATGAAGAAGCAACGGTTCAGTATGCAGGAGAAAAAACAGCGCTGTTTGATGGAAAACTGCAGCGGTTTTATTTATTCAGGATTGCTTATGGAGAAGATGGGGAAGGAGAAAAATACCTGGGTGTGTGCGGCCCTTTTTCAATGGATAAAAAAGATGTAAACAGCAGTTATAAAGTAAATGATATTTCTGATGAACCTGTTGGCAATGGAAAACTTGATGCACCTTTTAAGGAAATTATCAGCAGGGTGAGGCAGTAAATATATTTTTTACGGAACGTTATAATGCTTTTTGTTTTTGTTGTTTCAGGTTATAATGAAAGCATAGTGAAAAAAAAATTAAATAAAGTATAATTCAGCTGAGCCTAAAATCCCAGCCTGAAACTGCCAAAAACACCAAAATTTTTAATGGTGGTACTGGGCAGGTGTGCCGGTGCCACCCGCCATACAAAATCTATGCGCAGCAGTTTAAAGATATTATCAACGCCCGTCCCAATTTCCAGGTAAAGCCGGCTGTTGAGGTTGCTGTAAGGGTAGCTACCCTTAAAGTTCAATGCTTCATTTTCGGGTGTAAGTCCGCCTACCAGCCCCTTAGCGTTCCAGAACTGCCGCCATTTCAGTTTACGGGTGGGGCCAAAGTAGCTGAAAATGCCATTGCCAATATTATGTTCCACCGTAAAGCCGGCATAGCGGTCGGTGATAAACTCAAAACGGTTCATCAGGTTAAAAGCATATTTGTTGTAATAGTAAATTTCGTTGCCGGGTGGTATTTCTAAAAGCATATAGGGTAGTGTGCCGAATATTTTTCCGCCATATATATTAAAGTAAAGGCTGCCATAGGGTGCCAGTTTCAGGTAATCTGAAATACCGAGGTGCAGCTTTGTATAATCGTAACTGCTTTTAAAAATACCTGAGAGTCCCTTGCTAATGCGCAGTTCGGCAATGGGGAAATCACTGCCAAGGCTGGTGCGGAAAAAACCACTTTCGATAAACCGCTCTAAATAGGCATAGCGTAATTTGAGTGTTACTTCAGCATTGTTGAGGGCATTGCCCAGCTTTGTGGTAAAATAATCTTTTGATGGCAGGTTTTGCAATGGCGTAAAATTCCTGTTATTTAATGTAAGCAATGCAGAGAGGCCATTTTTCCATTCGTTATAGTATTCCAGCTTTATTTCCTCAATGTTCATGAACTTTATGGGTACACGGTTCTTGCGTACTGCCAGCGCAAAAATATTATCAGTGCCTATCTCATCAAAATAGGTCTGGCCGTTGTCAATATCGTTTTTGTAACTCAGGTGAAAATAATTGCGTGGGTGGCGGTGCAAAAAATTGTATATCTCAGCCTTGCCTTTTATTCTTGCATCACCTGTACCATAGGCAAGGTAACAATGGATATAATATTTGCGGCTGAAACCCTGGTTGGTGCCAAGGTCAAACCGGAAGCGGGTACCCTCCCAATTATTGGCAGTTATCCAGTTGTACCAGGGTCCAATTTCAACGTTACCAATATTTTTATAGCCTGTGGCCAGAAAATTAAGCGTATTGGTGATTTTTTTAAAACGGGGAAGGTTTGTAAGGGTGTCAATCATTTTGTAAATGCCTTCTTCATTTTTCGACAATTTTTCATGCCTGTTGGCTTGCCAGTATGTTTTTTCCTGGTAGCGGCTGTTGGGCATGATGATGATTTCTTCTTTGGTTTTTGCCAGTGCCAGTGTATCCGTAATAAAGGGCTGGTTGTAATAAATATTGCGGTAGGTAGTGGTTTTGCGCCCTTTAAAATTCAGTGTTTTTTTGCCAACAAGATAAAAATCGGCCACAAATTTATCCTTAATCAAAAACCAGGTACTGTCGTTGATAAAAGCAAACTCCTGTATCATGCTCAGTTGCTCCACATAATTGATATTAGCCTCTTTGGGCAGTTTAAGGGTAATTTTTTGAATGGCATAATTCAATGCATCCACCCAGCAATCTCCTTCAAAAGCATTTTCGCCTTTGTGCCTGGGCGCAAACAGCAGATGATAAAACCGCCTGCCGCCCATATACTGCGTATCTGCTACTTTGTAATTGTAATACACATCGCCATTATCGCTCAGCGGGCTGGCATAGTCCTTATCAAATACAGGTAAAAAATTATTGTACACATTCACATTCTGGTACATGCCGCCCAAAAACTTGCTCATGCTTTCATTTTCAATTCCATCGGCCTTTTGTGCCTTTATTACTTCCTTAAATTTTTTGGGCGAACGCTGGTAATAGAAATCGGAGATTGTTTCTGTAAGATACACCGGTAAAAAAGGCGTTGTTTCAGTCGTGTCCACGTTGTCAAATACAAAGGAGAAAGATTTTATAAATGGAATCTTCTTTACCTTATCACGGTTAAATTTATTCCAGTCTATCTCCAGCTTGTTGTACAGCTCGTAACCAAAATTGTCAAACCTGGCTCTGTCGTTAAAGGGTTTGTTTTTTACAATGCGTTTCCATACTAATAAACCCCGGTTGCCCGTTTTGGCTCTTACCACCACTTCATTGGATAGCGGAGCCTTATCTAAGTAGGCAAGTATGCGAAAAGTATCTCTGCCGGTGCGGATGAAAGAAAAATAAGCTTTAAAACCAACACTGGTAATGGAGAGGGTGTCAGCAGTAAAATCGCTTACCGCAAAGGAGAAATAACCTGCTGAATCTGTTAATGTACCCTTGCCCGAATGCAGTAATTGTATGGTGGCAAATGGTACAGGCTCATCATTCTGTAAATCTTTTACATAACCTGTGATATGCATTTTTTGAGCACTCAGCGGAACCCCACTGGCGGCCATTATAAACAGCAATAAAAAAAATTTGCAATACTTAATCATTCCCTTGTTGCAAATATCGCTTTTTTGACCAGCTTCAAATGTGAAAAAAAAATTAAAATACCCGGGAACTTGGAGATATATAAAAGAAACATTTACTTTGTAATTAAAAGTTCTTTTTATGGACGAACAACAACAATCACTTGAAACACTGAGTGATATTAAGATTATGAT